>JAFLSP010000019.1:0-15188 GCA_022510885.1 Treponema sp.
CGGGCGCGGGCAGGGCGGTCGCCGGAAGCATGAGCCTCAAGAAACGCCCCACGGAGTGAGGGCGCGTGGCGGAGAGGCTGGTTTTGCGTCGCTGTCGCTTGACCAAACGGCGCTTTTTTGCTATCATGCCGTATTCGTATTTTCGTCCGCGGGGCGTTCGGTGTTCGCGGCAGTGCAGGGGTTATCATGTACGCACTTTTTGAGTATAAGGGCAAGCAGTACAAGGCTGAGCAGGACGCGCTGATTCAGGTCGATAAAATCGACGCGGAGAAAGGCGCGAAGATTGCTATTGATTCAGTGCTTTTGGTGAGCGACGGCGACAAGGTGAGCGTCGGCACTCCGTATGTGCAGGGCGCAAAGGTTGAGGTGGAGGTCGAGGACTCGTTCCGCGACAAGAAGGTGCTCGTGTTCAAGTACAAGAGCAAGAAGGACTACCACCGCCTCATCGGACATCGGCAGGAATACACCCGGGTGCGCGTGAAGAGCATCGTCGTCTAGGCGATGACCGCCGTGACGCTGGTCTGCGACAAAAACGGCGCGTTTCGTTCGTGTGAGGCGACGGGACACGCGGGGTTTGCCGCAAAAGGCTCCGACATCGTGTGCGCCGCCGTGACGATACTGCTGCGGACGGCGATGGACGTGCTTCTGGGGACGGACGGCGTTTCAGTGCGGGCGGACGCGGGCGAGCGTGGTGCGTTGTCGTTCGCGGTCGAGCGGGCGGCGGCAAGCAAGACGGAACGTCTTGTCTGCACGGCAGATTTTTTGGAGCGCGGGTTGCGTTCCTTGCAGGCTGAATACCCGCAGTTTGTCAGACTGCAAAAAATAGTATAGAGTAGCCGCAGTGGCGGCAGAGCGGAGGAATATATGGGACGCAGTAAAGGCGGCAGCGGCGCGAAAAACGGCCGCGATTCAAACCCGAAGCATTTGGGTGTCAAGAAATACGGCGGTGAGAAGGTCACGGCGGGGTCTATCATCGTCAAGCAGCGCGGTACGAAAATCCATCCTGGTGACAACGTGCGGCGGGCAGGGGACGATAGTCTGTTTGCCGTTGCGGATGGAACGGTCGTTTTTGGCGAACGCAAGAACAGGAAAATCGTTTCTGTCGTAAAGGCTTGACGTTCGGCTTTGCTGTCTGTACGTACCCGAGTTCACGCGCTGAATTCGGGTATTTTTTTAGGAAACGGCGATGAATGTGTTTGCAGATGAGGCGATAATCGAAGTGCAGTCGGGGCGCGGCGGCAACGGCTGCATTGCGTTTCGGCGCGAAAAATACGTTCCCATGGGCGGACCAAACGGCGGCGACGGCGGCAAGGGCGGCGACGTCGTGTTCTGCGTGCGCCGCAACGTCAAGACGCTCGCCAACATTCGGTATCGCCGATTTTTCCGCGCGAAGAACGGCGGCGACGGGCAGGGGTGGAACCGCACGGGGCGCGACGGCGACGACGTGATGATTGCCGTGCCGCCGGGAACGACAGTGCGTGATGCGGAAACGAACGCGCTTATCCACGACTTTGCGACCGACCGTGAAGATGCGACATTCACGTTTTTGGTCGGCGGCAAGGGCGGCTGGGGCAACGTGCATTTCAAATCGTCCACCAATCAGGCACCGCGCCGTGCGAATGCGGGGCAGGACGGGGAATATCGCAAGCTGCGCCTTGAGCTGAGCATTATGGCGGACATCGGCTTGGTGGGCTTTCCCAACGCGGGCAAGTCGTCGCTTTTGGACGCATTCACCAATGCGCGTCCTAAAATCGCGCCGTATCCTTTCACCACGAAAATTCCGAACCTCGGCGTACTCCGTGCCGACGACGAGACCGACGTGATTATCGCCGACATTCCGGGCATCATCGAGGGCGCGAGCAAGGGTGCGGGACTGGGAACGCAGTTCCTCAAGCATATCTCGCGCACGGCGGGCCTGGTTTTTATGATTGATTGCAGCGAGGACTCCTGTTTTGGTGCGTTCGCGACGCTGCGTGGTGAGCTGGAGGGCTTTTCGCGCGACTTGCTTGCAAAGCCGCACATCGTGCTGTGCAATAAAATCGACGAGGACGGCGCGGCAGAACGTGCGGAACAAGTCGCCGCGGAAGTGAAGTCGCTTGAGCCAGACACGCAGGTGCTCAATGTGTCGGTCATATTGCATGAGGGACTTGACGCGGTGCGCGTCGCGATTCTGCGCGTCATGCGCACGCTTGCGCAAGCGGGCGCGGAGGTTGCGGTGTCGGGGAAGGCCGAGAAGAGCGCTTTCTTGCAGTCGCGCTCGGTCGATGATTCAATGGAAGTGCAGTTTCCGGGGCAGGAGCAGTGAGAATCGCGATTTTGGGCGGGAGTTTCAATCCGCCGCATCTGGGGCATCTCATCCTTGCGGACAGCGTGTGCGTGCAGATGGGCTACGACCGAGTGCTGTTCGTGCCCGTGTTCAATCCGCCGCACAAGGAAATGCGACACGCGGCAAGCCCGGAGCACCGACTGGCAATGGTGCGCGCGATGGCGGCGGAGGACGGGCGCTTTGCCGCCGAATCATGCGAAGTTGACCGTGCGGGCATTTCGTTCACCTATGACACGGTGCGCTTTCTGGAAGAGAAGTACAAGGACGTGCTGACTGACAAAATCGGCGTGATTATGGGGCAGGATTTGGCGCAGGATTACGGCAAATGGGAGCACGCTGGCGAGCTTGCCGAGCGGGCGCAGCTTATTCTTGCCCTGCGTCCCACGGAAATCCGCAACCGGGCGTTCGAGAACCTGCCGAAAGGCGCGTATGCGCACCACGAGCGCGAGTTCAGCATCGAGCGGTATCCGCACCTGGTGCTGGCGAACCCCGAGGTGGCGATTTCCTCCACGGACATCCGTGCGCGCGTGGTGCGCGGCGACGCATGGCAGTACCTGGTGAGCAAAGGCGTGCGCGACTATATCCGCGGGAACCGGCTCTACGGCTGCGGGCTTTTTGAGCGCGTGCAGGCATTCGCAAAGGCGCACCTGAGCGCGGCGCGCTACGAGCATTCGGTGCGCGTGGGCGAGATGGCGGCGCAGATGTGCGCGCGGTATGGCGAGGACCCGTTCAGAGGGCGTTTCGCGGGCATCGCGCACGACATCTGCAAGGAGATTCCGGGCGAGGAGATGCTCGCGCTTGCCGAACAGGACGGAAATCCGTTCAGCACGCTGGAACGCAGTAAACTTTCGCTCCTGCACGGACGTGCGGCGGCAGTCAGGCTTCGGCAGGAATTCGGCGTGACGGACGAGGACGTGTTGCAGGCGGTCGCGAACCACACGTTCGGCAACGGGCAATTGAGCGACCTTGCGAAAATCGTCTTTGTGGCGGACAAAATCGAGCCTTCGCGCCCGCAGTCCACGGACGAGTACCGGGCGCGGCTGCTCGCCTTGCCGCTTGACGCGATGACGCTCGCCGTGCTGGAGGAGAACATCGCCTATCTGGAGAAAAAGGGCCGGGAAGTTGCGGGCGAAGCACTATGTTTCCGCGACGAGCTGCGGCGCAAGGTTGGTGAAGTATGAGGCTGGAAAAAACGACAGGAAACAGGGGCGGGATTTTCCTGCTCCTGATTGTGCTGATTCTCGCGGGCGTGACGGCGTTCCTCGCGCTGTCGCTGCGCACCAACGTCATCGACGAGAACCTCAAGGGCGACCGCGTGATAAAGACGCTGTTCGTCATGGAGGACCGCAACCATGTGCTCTTCACCGACGTGCTGATTTACTATCCCGTCTCCCGTCGCGGCGCGCTCATTGACATCGTGGGCAACACCGGCGCGATTTTCCAGTCCATCGGACGGGTTGACCGCATCGACGCAATTTATGCCGAAAAAGGCATCGAAACCTATAAGGAAGAAATCGAAAAGCTCATCGGCATGACCATCCCCATCACCGTGGTGCTGCGCTTGGACAGTTTCGGCGAGTTGACCGATATGCTCGGCGGCATGAAGGTCTTTGTGCCCGCTCCCGTGGACGTGCAGTCCGACGACGGCGTGCGGCTGCTCCTCCCGAGTGGCGCGGTCACGCTTGACGGCGACAAAATCGTCACCTACCTGACCTACCGCCGCCCCGACGAGACGGACGCGGACGTGGGCGAGCGCCGCCAGAATGTGATGGTCGCGCTGCTGAGCGCGCTCACGCGCAACGCGGGCGTCATGCTCGACAAGGCGAATTTCCCGCGCTACGCAAAACGGCTTGACGCGAACATCGGCACCAGAGACTTGCGCCGCTTGTTCACGGAAATTGCGCAGGTGGACTCAGACCACCTCGTGCCACAGGCGATTACCGGCTCAAGCCGCGAAGTTGACGGAAAAACCTTGCTCTTCCCTTTCTATGACGGTCAGTTGATTAAGGACGTGGTGCGGCAGGTGACCAACTCGCTCATCTCGCTGGAGGACAACGGCGTGAACCGCATCTACGTGCTTGAGATTCAGAACGGCACGAGCGTGCAGGGCTTGGCGCGCAACACGTCGGCACTGCTTCAGAGCGCGGGCTACGACGTGCTGAGCACGCTGAACGCGGACAGGAACGACTACGAAAAGACCGTGATTATCAACCACATCGGCAACGCGGAGGTCGCGAAAAACCTGGGTGACTTCATCCATTGTGACAACATTCTGGAAGAGAGCGTGCAGTCGGAAGCGGCAGGCCTTGAAGCCGGCGCGAACGTGGACTTCACGATTATACTGGGCAAAGATTTTGACGGACGCTACGTGCGCTAGCGGCAAGGAGGAACGTATGGCAGAAACGGTACAGGAACAGGCGCTGGGACTTGCGCAGGAATTGGAGAACGGCAAGGCGGAGCAGGTCACCGTCATCGACGTGTCCGAACTGAACAGTTGGACAGATTTTTTCGTGATTGCGACGGTGCGCAGTGCCACACAGATGCAGGGTCTGCAAAAGCAGGTGAAAGATTACGTGAAGGCGAATGATATGCAGATACACGTGACGAACCGCAAGCAGCCCGACGGCAACGACTGGAATCTCATCGACATCGGACCCGTGGTCGTCCATTTGATGTCGCCGGACGCGCGCGATTTCTACGAGCTGGAAAAACTCTGGCAGGCGGGCAAGGTGCTGAAATAGACTGAGAAGAATGCGGCAGGACGGCGCTCGCTAGAAGTCGTCGGGGTCGTCGGAGAAGCGCACGTCCTCCTCGTCAAAATCGTCTAATGACTCGGGCAGGTCGGTGTTGAAATCCTCATCGTAGAGCATTTCGTCGTCAAAGTCGTCGTAATCATCCTCGTCGTCGAGAAAGGCATCCTCGCCGTCTGCATCCGAAAAGTCGTCGTCAAAGTCATCGTCGGAAAAATCCATCGCTGCGGCAAGCAAAATGGACGTATCATCGAAAAAATTACGGCTCATATTCCCTTCCTGCAAATCATGCGAATACAGAAACTGTAGATGAGACGGCTGCTTTAGTCAATGGATTTTGCAGAGATTTTTAAGAATTTTTGTGCGGGTCGTCACCGTCGCTCCATCTATTGACTTTATAAAAAAACTTGCTATAATTAAGACACTATGTCGCCCGATATTGTTATTCGCGCGCCAGCAAAGGTGAACATCGGACTGCGGGTTCTGCCTGAGCGCGGCGACGGGTTTCACAATATCGAGAGCATTTTCCAGACGGTGGACGTGTGCGATGAGCTGGTCGTCTCGCCGCTTGCGGAACGAAAACGGTGCAAGGTGGAATGCGATGATGCCGTTCTGCCTGCGGACAACACGTTGACGGCGACATATACAGCGTTCTGTCAGTTGACTGGCTGCGACACAGGCGTTCGCGTTCGCGTTCGCAAGCGGATTCCGGCGGGCGGCGGCTTGGGCGGCGGTTCTTCCGACGCGGCGGCGTTTTTGCGCGCGCTTGCGCGGCTGAACGGCGTGGTGCTTACCGACTGCTTGGCAGATGCGGTCGCCGCGCAGGTGGGAAGCGACGTGTTCTTCTTTCTGCACTGCGGGACGGACGGCACGGGTGCGGCATTGGTATCCGGGCGCGGGGAGGTGGTGCGGCCGATTGTGCCGCGAGATGATGTGCATTTTGTTTTGGTCTTTCCGGGCGTGCATTCTTCTACTAAGGAAGCGTACCGACTGGTGGACGAAGACATACGGGCGGGTACCGTGGTTTCCTGCCCTGACTTTTCAGCGTATGAGGCGATGTACCGAAGCCCAGTTTCTGACTGGACGTTCGCGAACAGTTTTACCGCGTCGCTGAAGAGGAAATATCCCGCAATCGCGCAAGCCCTTGCGGATATTCAAAAAAGTGGTGCCGTGTGGTCTGACATGACGGGCAGCGGCGCAGTAGTGTTTGGAGTATATGAGGCTGCCGAAGCTTCAAAAAAAGCGTTTGCCGAACTGACAGGGACGTGGAAGTCCTGCTTTTTGGCATAATGTTTTGTTTACAGGTTCAAAGTCTGTTTTGAGTCTATAAATGAAGTGGAGGTAAGTCATGGAAGTGACCGAACTGCGCATCCGCAAGGTTACTGCGGAAGGCAAACTGCGCGCCTATGTGACCGTGACGTTCGACGACTGCTTTGTTGTGCACAACGTCAAGATTATCGAAGGCAAGACGGGCTTGTTCATCGCCATGCCGAGCCGCAAGACGGCGAACGGTGACTATAAAGACGTTGCGCATCCGATAAGTCCTGACTTCAGGACGGCACTGCAAGACAAGATTCTTGCCGAATATCAGGCGGGTCATGTTGAAGAAGGCGGACCTGACGGTGAGGACTGACGCGGCAGCGCGTATTGAAAGGCATATATTGGGACGTCGGCAAGCGGTAAGCCCCCGGCTTTTGGTGCCGGTATTCCACAGGTTCGAATCCTGTCGTCCCAGCAAAGAAAAATAGATTAACGTAAGGAGCTCCTGAGATGGAACAGTTAGTTATTGATGCGAACACACGTACCGGGACGGGCAAGAAATTCGCCCGGCAGCTGCGCGCGAACGGTCGCATTCCCGCCGTCATGTATGACGAGGCAGGAAAGGCGACGTCGCTTGACGTTGATACGGTGCAGTTCAACAAGGTGTGGCGCAACATCACCGCAACAACGCTCGTCACGCTGAATGCTGACGGAAAATCATACGATGCGTTTATCCGCGACACGGAATATGACATCAAGACCGATTCCGTGCTGCACGCGGATTTTTTGGTGGTGAGCAACAAGAAGCCGGTCGTCCGCACGTTCAGACTGCATTACGACGGGACTCCCGCCGGCGTGCTGAAGGGCGGCTTTATGGTGCGGCACATTCCTGAAATCAAGTTGAAGAGCCTGCCCAAAGATATGCCCGCGCGTGTATCTGTTGATGTTTCGCGCGTGAATATTGGCGAGGCATTGCTGGTGAAGGACTTGGATTTGGGCAAGAATGTCACCGTGCTGACCGACGGCGAAGAGAAAATCATCAGTATTGCGCCCGCCCGCTAGACGGATGGCGTAATCGTACAAGCTCCCGCAAGGGGGCTTTTTTTGTCGGAGGTGAGGCATTTTGCGCGCGTGTGACAGGACGGATTTTGAGAAACGGGTGCTCGATGGTTTGGTGCGCTGCGGCGTTGCGGCAGGTACCGTCTGCACGGCGCGTCCGCTAGGCGTTGCGGTCAGCGGCGGCGCGGATTCGGTCTCGTTATTGCGCGCGCTGACGGCGATTTTCGGCGCGGAAGCATTGCGGGTCGTTACGATTGACCACAATCTGCGCGAAGAACGCGAGTCGGCGGGCGACGCGCAGTTTGTGTCGGATTTGTGCGCGCGTCTGGGCGTTCCGTGCACGATGGTTGCCTTTGCGCGCGGCGACATATTGCGGGAGGCGACCCGTCGCGGGCGCGGCATAGAGGAAGCGGCGCGTTTCTTGCGTTACCGCGCGTTCACGCATTTTGCCGCGCAGGAAAACGTGACCGCGCTCTGCCTTGCGCACAATCAGAACGACATGATGGAGACGCTGCTCATGCGTTTTTTGCAGGGGAGCGGCGCGGAGGGCGGTTTCGGCATTGCGCGGCGGCGCGGGGCGGTCGTGCGCCCGCTGCTCGACGTGAGCCGTGCCGACATCGAGGCGTATCTGCGCGCGCTCGGGCAGGACTGGCGCACGGACGCGACCAATGGCGACACGCGCTATCTGCGCAACCATATTCGGAAGAAACTCGTGCCGCTGCTCGACGAGTCCTTTACGGGATGGAAGACGGCGCTCGCGTCTGGCGCGGAAAAGTCCTTTGACGACAACGAGGCGTTGCAGGCACGGGCGGACACGTTCGTGTGGGCGCGCGAGGGCGATGCGCTGTCGTTGAGCGCGGCGGCATTTTTCGCGGAACCACGTGCGGTGCGCCGCCGTATTCTTTTTGCCGCGCTTAATCTGCGCGGCGGTGCGGAGCGGTTTCCGTATCGCGTGGTTCGTACCGTGCTCGGGTGGACGGGCAGCGAGCATCGCTCGGTCTGTGCCGGCGGGACGGAAATTTCGGTGATTTCGGGCAAAATTGTGATAAAAAATCGCCCAAACAAGGCGACTGAAAGCGGATTTCTTGCTATACTGGACAATGGTGGTGATGGCGGGACAGTTCGGCTAATGCGGAGCATACAGAGCGGCGACCGCATCCGCATGAAAGACGGTGCGATGAAGTCCGTGCAGAAAGTGCTGAGCGACTGGCACGTGCGGGCAGAAGACCGGGCGCAGATTGCGCTCGTGCAGGACGTGTCACAGCAGGGGCAGCCGATTGTCGCCATTCTGGGCGCGGAACGAGGATATTCGGATTGGATAGTAACATGAAACTGAGAAAAATCTTCATCGTGTTGGGGGGCTTGCTGTGTGCGGCGGCGTTCGCGCAGACGGAGACGAATTCCGCCGCGAGCGCGAACCGGCGCACTGCAATCCGCTACGTGCAGCTGGCAAAGCAGTCCGCTTCCCAAAAACGCTGGGAAGAGGCGGACACGCAGGCGCGGCTCGGACTTGCCTATGACGATTCGATTGCGGACTTGTGGTATATCCGTGCGGTCAGCCGGTTTCACGGCGGCGCGGATACGAAGGCCGCTATTCTTCCCTTGGTCGTCACGGCACTGACCGAGGCGGAATGGGTAGACTACAACCGCGACGGCGCGCGCATTTTCTACGCGGACTTATTGAGCGATATGCTCCAGTTTGATGCCGCCCTTGCCGCGCTCAACGGCGAGCCGTTCCTCTATTCTGCCGACGCGGAATATATCCGCGCAAAATGCTACTACAACCTTGGCGGCGAGTATATAGCGCGGGCGCGCGAGAAAATCGACGCGGCGCGCAGAATCTATCCTGCCGACAGCCGCTTTGCCGAGTTGTTTTTCCGCTGTGAGTATTCGCTGCACCGCGCGCGCTTGCAGGAGGCGGCGGGCAGCGGACAGGCAGCGGAACTGCCCCCCGCCGTGCGGAAGATTGCCGATGCGTTCATCCTCGCGCTTTCTTCCTATAAAAGCCCGAGCGCGGAACTTGAGCTGTACGCGGCGATTTTTGCCGAAGGCGAAAAGCAGGAGCGGCTGTTCAAGTCGTTCAAGGCGCGCGGGCTTGCTGCCCCGCTGTACGCGGAATACGCCGTGCGCACGGGCTTGCTCACGCAGGATGCCGCGCTCGACGTGTTCTTCTCTTTTGCCGACGTGCGGATACCGCGCGAGGTGCTTGAGCAGTTTGTCCTGGTGCTTTCGGAAGAAGTACCGCTGCGCGATATGTACGAGTATCTGAACGAATACCACGGAACGATTGCCGCCGACCCCGACGGCGACGGCATTGACAATCTGACGGTGGCGTATGACCGTGGTCGTCCGGTGCGCATCACCTATGACAAGAACCAGGACGACGTGGACGACTGGACGGCGACCTGCGACTTCGGCGCGCCGCTTTCGGTACACCTGCATGACGAATCGCTGGAAATCCAGTACGGAAACTGGCCGTACATTCAGCGCGCGCACTATGCGGTAAAAGACGGCACGGACGTGACGTTCTCCTTGATTGCCGAGACACTGCGCTGGTCGCCGTTCGCGCTGGAAGTCCTCGCGCCCGTGCAGGAGCGGCTGGGCCTCGACTTTTTCTTCCCGCACGTGCACGACGACATCTCGCCCGTTTCCGCGCCGGAGCTGCTGAACGCTTCGTCAAGTTATACGGTGCCTTCGCAGGAGCGGGCAGGTGCGCGCATTACGGTGAGCCTGCTTGACGGCGTGGCGCAGACCGCGCAGTACACGGTGCGCGACCGCCTTTATGCGCAGACGCAGTTTGAGGACGGCATCCCCGTGGCGCGCGTCGTGGACGCGGACGGCGACGGGCTGTTTGAGACGACCGAACTGTACGGCTTCAGTTCCGACCGCAAGCAGACGGTGCTGAACACGGCGGACGAAATGCAGGTCGTCACCAATCTGTTCGGCACGCCGTCTGCGGGCACGGGCTTTTACGTGCGCATGATTCAAATCGATACGAACCGCGACACGGTTCCCGACTTTACCGAAGAATACCTGGACGGCGGCGGAAAAATCGCCTCATGGGATACGAACAACGACGGCAACTGGAACGTGCGCTACGTGCGCCATGCCGTCTCTGCCGACGGCATCGTGCGCGAGGAGTCGCTGTTCCACCAGCCGCTCACGGATGCCGTGGTGACGGTTTCGTTTGAGGACGGCAATCCCGTGGGCGTGCGCGACGGAGAGCGGACGCTCGCGGTCACGCGCACCGACATCGACGGCTTCTATTGGATAGGGCAGGAAAGTTCTGCGGAAAACGCGGAAAAAATCGTGCGGTCAGTTAACCAAACGGCGGCGCAAGGTGTTTCCTGTATAGTGGAGAACGCGGAGACAAAGGAACGCTTGCTCGGGGTCCGCGTCGGCACGATGATTTTTGGCGAACTGCTGCCGGAATCACTGGTACCTGATGATGAAAACGAATAGACTGCTTTTTGCCCTGTGCGCGGGCTTCTTCTCCTGCGCTTCAATCAAACAGCCTTCCTCCGTGTACACGCACCCCGACTATACCGTTGAGGACGTGCGCAACGAGGAAATCAAGCGGATTGAAACCTTGCGCGAGAAGGATACGGTACAGGCGCTGTGGCGGGCAAAGCTCCTTGGCGACGCGCAGACCATCGCTGCCTGCGAGGAAGCCGTCGTTGCCGAATACAAACAGTATCTGGAAGAAAAAAAATGGTACGATGCGCGCCGCCTGTATCAGTCGCTCGCCGCCGTACAGTACGCGGGTCTCCCTTCGCTAGAGAAGCAGGCCGCCGAACTGAACGCGCTTACCGTCGCGGACGTTCCGGGACTTGCGAATACTGCCGCAAAGGCAGAGCGGCGCGCCACGTACATCAGCGGCACGGTAACGATTTGGGTTGACCGCGGGCTGAAAGTGCAGAACGGCATCGGTTTTGCCGACCGCGTGATTGGCTCGGGCTTTTTCATCTCAAAGGACGGCTACATCGTCACGAACCATCACGTCATCGAGGATTTGGTCAACACGCGCTACAAAGGCTACGCGCGGCTGTTCATCAAGCTCGCGGGCGACAGCGACACGCGGATTCCCGCCAAGGTGATAGGCTGGGACCCCATCGTCGATTTGGCGCTGATAAAGGCGGAAATCGACGCGCCCTACGTCTTTTCGCTCGGGTCGAGCGAGGACCTGAACGTGGGCGACCGCATTTACGCCATCGGCTCGCCGGTCGGCCTTGAGAGCACGCTCACGAGCGGCATCGTCAGCTCCGTTGACCGCAAGCTGTTCACGGTGGGCAACGTCATTCAGATTGACGCGGCCATCAACTCCGGCAACAGCGGCGGCCCGTGCATCGACGAGAACGGGGCGGTGCAGGCAATCGCCTTTGCGGGAATGCTCCAGTACGAGGGGCTGAACTTCGCCATTCCGGTGGAGTACCTCAAAGCCGCGCTTCCCGCGCTCTACAGCGGCGGCAAGTACGAACATCCGTGGATGTGCGCCTTCGGGCACACCAAGCGCGATATGGGCAAGGACACGGGGCTTGAGGTGCAGTACGTGATGCCCGGCGGCAGCCTGAGCCGAGCCGGTGTGCAGGAGGGCGACGTGATTACCGCCGTGAACGGGCAGCCCGTCGCCTCGCTGGAGGCGATGCAGCGCATCCTCTTCCAGTGCAGCTCAAAGGTGATTGTCACGGTGCGCGCGAGGGGAGCGGACGGCACGGAGAAAACCGTGCTTGCCTATCTTGCCGACCGCCCCAAGAACCCCGGCTACCGTATGTACAACAGCGACATCCTCGCCAACTCCTTCGTGCCGATTTTCGGCATGAAACTCGTGCGCGTCTCCACGTCAAGCAGCCGCAAGTACGCGGTGCAGTCGATTATCCGCGGCTCCATTGCGGACGAGAGCGGCTTTTCGGAGAACGACCCGGTGGACGTGCAGGGCGTTGAATTCAACGACGACCGTTCCGTCATCTACTTGCAGGCATACGTCAAGAACAGCAAGAAAGGCTACCTCGACCGCAGCGTGGGCATGCCCGCCCCGCTCGACAGCCCCTACTATTTCTGACCGGCCGCCCGCATTGTCATTTCCCGCGGATTTCATTACAATGAGAGGCATCATGCCGCGCGGACGCAGGACGGCGCGGGGCTTGGCGAGGAACTATGCTTACACTGAAATTTGGCGGCACGTCCATGGGGAACGCCCGCAGGATACTTGATTCCGCAGACATCATGATGGGGCGCGCCCGGACTGACCGCGTGAGCGTGGTCGTCTCGGCGGTGGCGGGCGTGTCGAACCGCCTTCAGGCGGCGATTGACGGGTGCGTCGCGGGAACGGGAACGCCGGCCGCCTTCGTGGAGGAAATCCGCCGGACGCATGAGACGATTTGCGACGAAATCCGCGCGGACCTGGAGGGCTTTGCCGACGGCGACGTGCGCAAGGCGATTGCCCCGCATTTTGCCGAGCTGGAGCGGCTGCTCAGCGGCGTGGCGACCTTCGGCGAGTGCCCCGCGTCAATCCACTGCCGCATCATGGGCATGGGCGAGCTGTGCTGCGTGCCGATAGTGCGCGCGGTGCTGGCCGCGAAGGGGCAGCGCGTCCTCGCGCTCGACAGCCGCGACTTCATTTTCACCACGGGCGACCAGAAGGAGGGCGAGCCGGATTACGCGCGCACGTCGGAGGCGCTGGGCAAGTACCGCGACGGCGCGGAGAAGGACCAGCCGCAGATACTGCTGTTCCCCGGCTTCATCTGCTCCTGGCGCGCCCACGCGCAGGACAAGGACGCGATGGGGCTGCTCGGGCGCAACGGGTCGGACTTCAGCGCGGCGATTGTCGGCGCGGGGCTGGGCGCGAAGAAAGTGGAATTCTGGACGGACGTGGACGGCATCTACACCGCCGACCCGCGCATCGTTCCCGACGCGATTCTGGTGGAGCAGATGACCTACGAGGAGGCGATGGAGCTTTCGTTCTTCGGGAGCAAGGTGCTGCACCCCAAGACGCTCGCGCCGCTTGCCGCAAAGGGCATCGAGGCCTGGAGCCTGAACAGCCACAATCCGTCCGCGCGCGGCACGAGAATCGGCAAAGGCCCCTTCGCGCGCGGCGCGGAGACGAGCGCCGTGCGGGGCATCTCCAGCCTGAAAGGCATCGCCATGGTCAGCGTGAGCGGCAGCGGCATGAAAGGGCGCACGGGCATGGCGAGCCGCATCTTCGCCGCCGTCAGCCGCGCGGGCGTGTCGCTCCTGCTCATCACGCAGTCGTCCTCCGAGTACACGATTACCTTCTGCGTGCGGCAGTCCCACGCGCGTACCGTCAGGGACGTGCTGACCGCCGAATTCGACCTTGAAATCCGCGGCGGCGTGATACACCCGGTCGAGGTGCGCGAGGACTGCGCGATTGTCTCGATTGTGGGCGACGGCATGAAGCAGAACCGCGGCGTGGCGGGCAAGTTCTTCGACGCGCTGGCGAGCCGCGGCATCAACATACTGGCGATTGCGCAGGGGTCGAGCGAGCGCTCCATCTCCACCGTGGTGAACGGCGAGGACGGCGACCTTGCGGTGAAGGCGGCGCACCTCTTCTTCTTCAACACCGCGCAGCCGATTGAGGTCTTCGCCTTCGGCGCGGGGACGATTGGCGGCGCGCTGCTCGACCAAATCCGCGACCAGCAGGAGAAACTGCGCGCGCAGAACGTGGACATCAAGGTCGTCGCCATCTCCACGCTGGACGGCATGCTGCTCGACGGCAACGGGCTGAACCTGTCCACCTGGCGCGAGGACATCGGGAAGACGGCGCGCAAGCCGAGCGTGGACGACATCCTCGCCTTCGTGCGGGAGGCCAAGCCGCTCAACCCGGTCTTCGTGGACTGCACCGCCAGCTACGACCTGCCCGAGCGCTACCTTGACATCCTCGCGGCGGGAATGCACGTCGCCACGCCGAACAAGCGCGCCAACTCGATGAGCATGGATTTCTACCGCCGCCTGCGCACGGTCGCCAACGAGGCGCACCGCCGCTTCCTCTACGAGACGAACGTGGGCGCGGGGCTGCCGATTATCGACACGCTCCAGAACCTCTTTAAAAGCGGCGACACGCTCACGGGCTTCAACGGCATCATGTCCGGCTCGCTCTCCTACATTTTCGGCAAACTGGACGAGGGCAGGAAATTCAGCGAGGCGGTGCTTGAGGCGAAGGAACTGCGCTACACCGAGCCTGACCCGCGCGACGACCTGAAAGGCACGGACGTGGCGCGCAAGGCGCTCATCATCGCGCGCGAGGCGGGCATGGACATCGAGCTTGCCGACATCACGATGCGCTCGATTTTCCCGCCGGACTTCGACCTGGGCGGCACGACCGAGGAATTTTTGCAACGCCTGCCCCAGGTGGACGCCTATTTTGAGCAGAAAATGGCGGAGCTGAGACAGGCGGGCAAGGTGCTGCGCATGGGCGCGTCCATCCGCGGCGGCAGCGTGAGCGTGGGGCTGCTTGAGGTGGGCGCGGACGACCCGCTCTACGGCGTGAAGGGCGGCGAGAACGCCTTTGTCTTCGAGACCGCGCGCTACACGCCGATTCCGCTCACCGTGCGCGGCTACGGCGCGGGCGCGGGCGTGACGGCCGCCGGCGTATTCGGCGACATCCTGCGCACCGTCAGCTTCAACCCGGAGCGGTAAGCCGTGTCCTTCTCGTTTGCCCGAATTGTCCTCTGCGCCTGTCAAAATTATTCTGCACGGCTGTCGGCAAGATTCGGACAGACTGTCGGAAGGATTCTGACAGCCTGTCCAAAAGATTCTGATAGGCTGTCAGAAAGATT
>JAFLSP010000019.1:15288-17910 GCA_022510885.1 Treponema sp.
TACAGTCAGAATCATGCTGACTGTATATGCAATATCATTCTGATAGGCTAATCCGAATAATGTTCTGTGTCCGTGCGGTTTTTGCTGGCTTGCAAATTCACCCGCAAACCGATAGCATTACCGCGCCAAATCTGCTATACTTTCCCCATGATTATCGTACTCAGACAGGACGCGGGCGAGGCCGAGAAGGCCGCCATACGGGACGTGCTCGCCGCGCGCAACTTCAAAGTGAACGAGGTGAAAGGCGAGGAGAGCACGATTCTGGCGGCGGTGGGCAGGCTGGCGATGGACATCCGCGAGGTGGCGGTGCTGCCGGGCGTGGCGAACGTCATTCCCATTTCCAAGCCCTACAAGCTCGCCTCGCGCGAGTTCCGGCCGGAGAGTACGGTTGTGGAGGTTCCGAACGGGCGCGGGCAGGTCGTCCGCGTGGGCGGCAGCCGCGTGGTGGCGATTGCCGGTCCCTGCGCGGTGGAGAGCCGTCAGCAGATGCTGGACGCGGCGGCGGCGGTCGCGCGCTCGGGGGCGGTCATGCTGCGCGGCGGGGCGTACAAGCCGCGCACTTCGCCCTATGCCTTCCAGGGGCTGGGCGAGGAGGGGCTGAAATACCTGAAAGAGGCGGGCGAGAAATACGGGCTGCCCGTGGTGACGGAAATCGTGGCGGCGGAGAACATCCCCGTGATGGCGGACTACGTGGACGTGTACCAGGTGGGCGCGCGCAATATGCAGAACTTCGAGCTGCTCAAGAAGCTCGGCGCGCTGGGCAAGCCGGTCATCCTCAAGCGCGGGCTTTCCGCCACGATTGAGGAGCTGCTGATGGCGGCGGAGTACCTGCTCTCCTCGGGGACGGACAAGGTGATTCTGTGCGAGCGCGGCATCCGCACCTACGAGAAGGCGACGCGCAACACGCTCGACCTGAGCGCGATTCCGGTCATGCGCGGCATGACGCACCTGCCGATTATCGTTGACCCGAGCCACGCGGTGGGCATCCGCGACAAGGTTCCCCCGATGGGGCTTGCGGCGATTGCGTCGGGCGCGGACGGCATCATCGTGGAAGTCCACTGCCAGCCCGAAAAGGCGCTGAGCGACGCGGCGCAGGCGCTCTATCCCGCGCAGTTCGAGAAGCTCATGCGCGACATCGAGGCGCTCGCTCCCGTGGTGGGAAAGTCGGTGGCGCATATCCGCGCGGCGGAGAAGACGGCGGAACGGTCCGCGCCCGCAAAAAAGGAGCGGATTGTCTGCGCGTTCAGCGGGAAGAAAGGCGCGTTCGCGGAGCAGGCGATTGACCGCTACTTTGACGGCGGCGTGGCGGCGGAGGCGGTGGACTCGTTCCGCGACCTGTTCCAGGCGGTGGTGGACGGCAGGGCGGACTACGGCATGGTGCCGATTGAGAACAGCCTCGCCGGGTCGGTCTACCAGAACTACGACAACCTGAGCCAGTTCGAGGACGTTTCGATTGTGGGCGCGGTCACGCTGCGCATTCAGCACGCGCTCCTGGCGTGCAAGGGCGCGACGCTCGACACCATAAAGACGGTCTACTCGCACCCGCAGGCGCTCGCGCAGTGCCACAACTTCCTGTCCGCGCACAAGGACTGGGCGCAGGTGGAGGCGGTCTCCACGGCGACGGCGGCCAAGCTCGTGGGCGAGAAGGGCGCGGCGGAGAACGCGGCGATTGCCAGCAGCGTGAACGCAAAACTGTACGGGCTTTCGGTGCTCAAGGACGGCATTGAGGACGACCCGCGCAACTACACGCGCTTCGTGATTATCGCGCCCAACCACGTGACGGGCGGGGCAGACCAGTCGTTCCGGCAGCGGCTGGGCGAGGGGACGGCGGCGAACATGGCGTCGTTCATGTTCAGCACGACCAACGAGCCGGGCGCGCTGTACGAGTGCCTGGGCGTGTTCCAGCAGGCGCACCTGAACCTGAGCCGCCTGGAGAGCCGCCCGATTGCGGGAAAGCCGTGGCGGTACTGGTTCTACGCCGATGCCGTGCTCGGCGAGACGGTCGCGGACAAGCAGGCTTACGTGCGCGGCGTGCTCGACGCGCTCAAAGCAAAGACCGAGGACGTGCGGCTGCTGGGCGTGTATAACGGGCGCTAGCGGCGCGGAGATAACAAAGGATACTGACGCAAGGAGTTTTGTATGTCGAAATATGTACTTTCTGTTCTGGTGGAGAACCATGCGGGCGTGCTCAGCCGCGTCTCGGGGCTGTTCAGCCGGCGCGGGTTCAACATTGACAGCCTGACGGTCTGCGAGACGCACCATCCCGGGCAGTCGCGCATGACGATTGTGGTGGACGGCGACGAGCACACGCTCGACCAAATCCGCAAGCAGCTGGCAAAACTGGTGGAGGTCATCTCCATCGCGCACCTCGACAAGGCGGAGTCCTGCCGCCGCGAGATGGCATTGATTAAGGTGAACGCGAAAGGCACGGACCGCGCCGTCATCATCGAGACCTGCGACATCTTCCGCGCCCACATCGTGGACGTTGCCCACGAGTCGGTCATCGTCGAGGCGACCGGCAGCGAGGAGAAACTCGACAGCCTGATTCGCCTGCTTGAGCCATACGGCATCATCGAGCTGGTGAAGACCGGCCTGACCGCCATGCAGCGCGGCAGCGGGGTG
>JAFLSP010000190.1 GCA_022510885.1 Treponema sp.
GTGATGTCCAATTCTTTGTTTCTATGAGTTTGTATGCTTTGCGGGTATGGGGGAGAAGTCTGAATGAGGAACTATCCCCCTCTCGATTTTTCTGCGGGAGTATGCTATAGTTAGAGCCATGCAGAACTACAACCTCGGCTTCGTGACGACATCCCCTGGGCGACGAGGGTTGACGGAAAGAATTTCAGGAGGCGGAAAGCATTATGAGCGACATCCTTTGCCAGATTACATGGACTGAGCAGGACTTGACGGACGCTTTCCGCTCAGAGCATCACCGGGAGCCGACGGAGAAAGAGCTTGCCGAATGCGCGCGGAATCTGTCCGTGTCGCAGTTGCAGGACAGGAGCGTTGAATTCGGCTGGGATTTCATACGTCAGGCAGTCCGCGAAAGCGAAAGTGAGCGCACGATATGACAGCCGGGAATAATATCAGTTCAATCGAGGCAATCCGCGCCGTCATAACGGATATGATGGACAAGGTGATGGAGAAAGTCCTCGTCAAAGACCCGTTCATCCCCGAGAAATTCCATGCCGAGAAACCGCTGTATGCCGCCCTCGTTCCCGACGAAATCTTCAAAGGCTCTCATTTCGAGCGACGTTTCACCACACCGTTCGGGAGCGCGTGGGAGAAACTCGCGCTTGCGGTCGGGAAAGCACATCATGGACACTGTGAGCAGGGGGCGGCGGTGGAGGGCACTGTCGGCGAGGAAAGTCTCAGGCGGATTCAGGAAGTCTTGAACAGGCTGGAGCACGGAAGCGGCGGGGCAAAAAAGCAGAAGCCGTCCTGGAACGAAGAGCTGGAGTACATAACTGCCGGAGGCGGAAGCCCGATTCCCGTCTCCGTCACCTGCGACATTCTGATAAAAAGCGCGCGGACAGGCAGGACGTGCGCGTATGAGCTGAAAGGTCCGCTCCCCAACAGCGACCAGACGAAAGTGAGCAAGGAAAAGATGTTCAAGCTGCTCGCAATGGAAAACCGTCCGGTGGACTTTGCGTATTATGCGCTGCCGTACAATCCTTACGGCAAAAAAGATGACTATGCATGGTCTTTCCCCGCCAGATGGTTCGACATGAGGCGCGACCCCTGCGTTCTCATCGGCGAGGAGCTGTGGGATTCGGTTGGCGGCGAGGGAACGTACCGCCTGTTCATCTCGGAGCTGAACAAGCTCGGCATCTCCTACAAGGAGCGCATTTACCGTGACTTTCTCGGAATCGAGCCGCCGCATGGCTTTGACGCGGAGACCCTGCGATGAGCGGAGCATTCACTTTCGTGGACTTGTTCGCCGGAATCGGCGGCTTCCGTCTCGCGCTTGAGAGCGTCGGCGGGGAGTGCGTCGCCTTCAGCGAGATTGCTGGCGATGCGATTCATGCCTACTGCGAGAATTTCCGCGAGCCTGCGAGCCGCAACCTTGGCGACATCACGAAGCTGGACGACCTTCCCGAGCATGACTTCATGACGGCGGGCGTTCCGTGCCAGAGCTGGTCAATCGCAGGGAAAAACCTCGGCTTCGATGATGACCGGGGGCAGCTTTGGAACGACACGCTTTTCCTGCTGAACAAAGCCCGCCCCAAGGCGTTCATTTTTGAGAACGTGAAAGGGCTTGCCGACCCGCGCAACAAGGACGCGCTCGGTCACATACTGCGCCGTATACGGGAGGCGGGCTACCACGCGCAGAAATACGTCATAAACGCCTACGACTACGGCGTTCCGCAGACGCGGGTGCGCATTTACATCATCGGATTCAGGGATGAGGCCTATTTCCGCCGTTTCCGTCTTCCGCAAAAATGCCCGGGTCTCGTTCAGGTCGGCGATGTGCTGTCGGGGCTTTCCCCCGCATTCCGGGGCAGTTCCACGATGAAACCGGCGCAAAGCCTTTCCTGCAACGAGCGGGGCTTCAACGACTATTTCCTGTTCAACGACCTGCGCGGCGGCGACACCACAATCCACTCATGGGACATACAGCAGACGACCGAGCGGCAAAAGCGCATCTGCGGTCTTCTCATGCGCAATCGGCGCAAGCCGCGCTACGGTCCGCTTGACGGCAACCCGCTCTCGCTCGCGCACTTCAAGGAGCTTGACGAGAGCATCGTGCAGGGCGACCTGGACTCGCTCGTGGAAATCGGAATCCTGAAAAAAGTCCCGTACCTGTACAAGGTTGTCTCGGGCGGAAACGGAGCGTCGGAAAGCGAGGCGGCCGTCCTGTCGGCGGCGAACGGAGAATTCATCAACATTGACACGGCAAAAAACAGCCGGGAACTGAAAAAGCGGAGAATCGACGTTCCGAAGACATTGGCAGGGCTGGAGGAGAAAGGCTCGATAAAATGCGTCGAGACCCGCTACGATTTCAAGAACGCAAAAATCAGCATGGGACTTGGCGGCGTGAACAGGATTTTCCTCCCGTCGTCAAAAATTTATCCGACTTTGGTCGCGAGCGACACGAACGACTTTGTTTCCCCCATCCACATTGAGGCGGAGACCATCGGCGAATTCAGGGAGAGGTTCTTGAGCGAGGTATACTTCCCGGGCAAGTTCCGCAAAATCACCAGGGCAGAGGCCTGCCGGATTCAAGGCTTCCCCGATGACTTCATCCTGCCAGAAGCCCGTCCCCGATGGATGCACCTGATTGGGAACAGCGTGGCAGTTCCTGTCATAAAACAGCTCGCCCAAGCCGTGGTTGACACGGGTGTGTTTGGTGGACAATACAAGGGGCGTGAGATGATTCCTGCCTATGGCTGCAAGCAGGAGCTGTTCCCCGAATATGCATAGCTCACCGTGCGCGAGTACGCGCGGATTCACCGCTCTGCCTACCCTCTGCTCCCGCGCAGGCCTCCCAGTGCCCACGCGCTCGCGCCAGCCA
>JAFLSP010000191.1 GCA_022510885.1 Treponema sp.
TTAGGCAGGAATGCCCCGCCGCACCTACTCGTGCCAGCCGAAGCCGCGGAACATCGCCTCCTTGTACACGTCAACGTACTGCCCGCAGCTTGCCTTCCAGGTGAAGTCCTGCTGCATGGCGCGTTTCTGCATCGCCTTGATGTGGTCCTTCTTGTTGTAGTAGGCGTAGACCGCCCAGCCCACCGTGTCGTAGACCGCCTGCGGCGTGAGCTGGTCGAACATGAAGCCCGTGCCCTCGCCCGTCCGCTCGTCGTAGTTCCGCACGGTGTCCGCAAGCCCGCCCGTCCGGCGCACGATGGGGAGCGTGCCGTATTTCAGGCTGTACATCTGGTTCAGGCCGCACGGCTCGTAGCGCGAGGGCATCAGGAAGAAGTCGGAGCCGGCCTCAATCAGGTGGCTCACGTTCTCGCTGTAGCCGAGCAGCGCGCGGAAATTCGGCAGCTTGCCCTGCAGCGCGCGGATTTCGTTCTCGCACCAGCGCTCGCCGCTGCCCACCATGACGAACTGCATGTCCATCGTGGTGCACATGCGGTAGAGGCTTCCGTAGGTGGGCGCGAAAATCTCCGCCACGCCCTTCTGGTCCACGAGGCGGCTCACCAGGCCGACCACGGGAACGTCTGGTCTGACGGGCAGACCGAAATGATTCTGCAGCTCCGCCTTGCAGAGCGCCTTGCCCGCCATGTCCTTCCAGCTGTAGTTGTGCGGGATGAGGGCATCGACCTCGGGATTCCACACGGTGTCGTCGATGCCGTTCACGATGCCGCGCACCACCTCGCCGCGCACGCGCAGCAGGCCGTCAAGCCCGAAGCCGCCCTCCGCCGTCTGAATCTCGTGGGCGTAGGTGGGCGAGACGGTGGTCACCATGTCGGCGGAGGAGATGCCCGCCTGCAGGAAGTTTATCGCGCCGTTGTGCTCGAAGCCCGCGCCGTAGTACAGCCCCCAGTCGATGCCGAGGTCGGCGAATTTCTCCTTGCCGTACACGCCCTGGTAGCCCATGTTGTGGATGGTCATCACGCTCGCCGTGTTGCGGTACATCGGCTGGCTGCGGCACACGAACTTGAGCAGCACCGGGACGAGTCCCGCCGACCAGTCGTGCGCGTGCACGATGTCGGGAAACCAGCCCAGCTTGTTGCAGACCTGGAACGCGCCGTGCGCGAGCAGCGAGAAGCGGTACGGGTTGTCGTAGAAGTCCGGCTCGAATTTCGTGCCGTACACGCCGTCGCGCCCGAAGCACTGCTCGTGGTCAAGGAAGTACACGTCAACCTTGGGGTAGCCGGGGAGCTTCGCCGTGTAGAGCGCGGTCCACTCCTGCCCCAGCCCCACGGGAACGCCGAGCGGCCCGGGAACCAGCTCCAGCTTCCGCCGGTCGATTTTATAATAGCGCGGCATGACGATTTTCACGTCGTGCCCCATCAGGCTCAGGTTCCCGGCGAGCGCGGAAACGGCGTCCGCAAGCCCGCCCGTCTTGGCAAAGGGCACCACCTCTGCGCTGACCATCAAGATTTTCATCGCAACACTCCTTGTATTCGCGTTATTATGCTCTCATCGCGGCGACGAATGCCGCCTCGCTATCGACTATCGTTTGTTCGCTCACGCAGTACGCAAGCCGGAACCACCCGCGCCCGCCGAAGCCGCTTCCCGGCGCACCTAAAATCAGGAATTTCTTGAGGTGGTCGCAGAACGCCCCGTCGTCGCCGTCCCACCGCTCCGGCACTTTGCAGAACAGGTAGAACGCGCCCTCCGGCCGCGCGTACTGAATGCCCGCCCTGTCGAGCACCGCCGTCAGCAAATTGCGCCGCCGCTCATAGGACGCATAGTCCACCGGCGCGTCCCATGAGCGTGCCACGACTTTCTGAAAGAACGCGGGCGCGTTCACGAAGCCGAGCGTGCGCAGGGCGAAGGTCACCGCGCCCACGAACTCGTCCGCGTCGGCGGATGCGGGATTAATCGCCACATACCCGATACGCTCGCCAGGCAAACTCAGATTCTTTGCAAACGAAGTGACGATGACCGACTCACCATAATGCGGAAACACCGGCGCGACCTGCTTGCCGTCATAGGTAATCGCGCGGTACGGCTCGTCGCAGACAAGGTACGGATACCGCCCCGTCCGCTCACCGTGCGCCTTGAGCGCGTCGGTCAGCCGAATGATGTCGGATTCGTCGTATACTTTGCCCGTCGGATTGTTCGGCGAGTTGACAAGCACTGCCGCGACCTTCTCCCCGCTTTCGCGCAGCGCGCGGGCAATCGCGTCAACGTCAAGTGAAAAATCATCGCGAGACGGCACTTCAACGAGCGAGCCAGAGACGTTGCGCACGTAGTGGCGGTATTCGGCAAAAAAGGGCGCGGGAACAATCACCACGTCGCCCGGCGAGACGACCGCCTTGAACACACAGTTGAGCGCGCTCGCCGCGCCCGCCGTCATCACGACGTGCCGCGCCTCCACGGGAACGCCCTGCTCCTGCGCGGTCTTGCGCGCCATCGCCGCGCGCGCCTCGGGATAGCCCGCGTTCGGCATATAGCCGTGCCGCCCATGCGCCGTGTCCTGTGCCACCGCGCGCACCGCCTCGACAACCGCCTCGGGCGGGTCCAAATCAGGGTTTCCCAACGTGAAGTCGAACACCTTGTCCGCGCCATACTTCGCCTTCAGTTCGATACCTTCCTCAAACATTTTGCGGATAACGGACGCGCCCTTGCTGTGCATTGTTTCCTTGATGTGCGGTGCAATCATGGCTTCATTATACCACACTGTAACGATTCAAACAATCAATTTCTTAGGATAACAGAACGGCACAAACTGC
>JAFLSP010000192.1 GCA_022510885.1 Treponema sp.
CCATCAAAAGCAGGAGGATTTTTTCTATGAAAAAAATCATGGGTGCGGTGCTTGCAGCGGCTATGCTGGCGGGTACCGTGACGGCAGCCGACATAAGCTTCGCTTACAAAGGCTCCAACTATTTCAAGGCGAAGAGCGACAACGCTGACTTTGTGCAGCGCAAGGACTGCCTGAGCGTGGGGCTAACCACGGAGGCGGCGGGTGTTGTCGTTGACTTCGACGCCAACGACAACACCATCGAGGCGGACGAGTACTACGGCTGGATGAACTTCGGGCTTCCGCTCGGGCAGCTGCAGCTGACGGTCGGCTCATGGAACGGCCGCTTCATGAACCGCGTGCTCACGGACAAGAACGACCTCGACAGCGAGGAGTTCGAGCTGTACAAGCCGGGCGTCATCAACGGCACGGCGGGCAGGGACAGCGACAACCTGACCCTCGGCAAGCTGGGCCTGGTCGGTGCATGGACGCTCGCGGACGTGCTCCCCGGCACGCTCATGGTCAAGCTCGGTTTGGTGCGCCTCCACGACGACAAGTGGAACCACAACGCGGCGGGCAAATGGGCCAAGGGTACAACGAACGAGAAAAACACGGATACCGGCAAGGAAACCGAGGATGTCACGCTCTGGTCATGGAACCCGGACTACGACACGTTCATGGTCAAGGCGAGGCCCGTGGCGGAGGTGGCGTACCGGCAGGAGGGCGCGTTCAGCGCGAACCTCGCGGTGCGCGCGTTCAACAAGCACTCGTACAGCTTCGGCGCATGGGTCAGCCCCGAGCTGGCGGACACCGTGCAGATGACGGTGGGCGGCACGTTCGCGACGCTGAAGTGGTGGAAAGCCAAGGCGACCCCAATCCCCTCCACTAGCACGAAAGACAAAGACGACGACGGTGTCGTCACGAAAGGAGCTATGGCTTACAACGGCGGCAGGTGGAGCAACCGCAAGTATGAGTACGGCGTTGACTTCCGTCTGCGCCTGCAGGTTACGGACGACCTGAGCCTGACGACGATGAACAACCTCTCCTCCGGCTACGATGTGGACACGGACGAGAACCACGGCCAGCTGTGGAACATGCTGAACGCGACCTACCGGATGGCGGACAACCTGAAGGCGTCATTCACGGTGCAGAGCGACGCGACGCTGTTCTGCCCCGTCCCCCACAACCAGAAGCGGGCATGGGACCTGTACATGACGCCGTCGCTCATCATCGACGCGAGCGAGCGGACCCGGGTCTCCGCGTCAATGCGTGCGTACCTGCCTGACATCCACAAATTCACGATAAAGAACATCGTGCTCACCGTCCCGGTGATATTCAGCTTCCACTACTAGGATACGGGAGGTATAAGGAACTATGAAAATGAAGAAGATAATCAGCGCGCTCGTAATCGGCGCGGCGGCGGCGGGCATCGCGACCGCTGACCTTGCAATCACCGCAGGAGCCAAGGTCTCCGGGCTGGCGTTCAGCTGGAATACGGCGAAGACCGGCGAGAAGGTCCCGAAGCACAAGAGCCTGTTCGACCTGCAGGGCAATGACGGCATCGGCGAGAACGCGACGCTGACGGCAAAGGGCAACATCTTCACGTTCTACACGAAGCTGGGGCCGACCGTCGAGAGCGACAACATCGCCATCAAGGCGGGAAGGCTGGCGGCGAGCGTGGGGAACTTCACGTTCGCGGCGGGCTTTGACCGCGACGGCTACAAAATCGCCGCCGTCACATCATCCATGCCTGGCGAGGAGGGCGCGGACACGAACCTCACGGCCTACAAGCTCGGCTCCGGGTTCAAGGGCAGCCCCCTGTACTTCTCGAACAACCAGTGGGGCTTCGGCATCGACCCGAAGACCTACTTCGCGCAGGCGAGGTACGGCCTGGGGCTGGGCGAGAGCGTCAAGCTGAACCTTGCGGTGTCAGCCATGTCGCCGCACGGCTCAACGAACTCGAATGAGAGTGGTAAGGATAAGGGCAATGTCGTCGGTGATGCCGGCAAGCGGGATTTCACCACCCTGGGTTGGGGCGTGTTCGTGAACCCGGTCATCGGCAAAATCGTGAGCATCGACGTGTTCGCCAAGGGCTTCGGCAACGGGAACCACGTGGACGGCCACAACTTCCTGTTCGGTGCGTACGCCAAGCTGCTTGCCGTCCCGATGCTGAAGAACGCGGTGTTCGGCGGCTCTGCGTGGATAAGTGGCTCAGAGGGGCATACGGACCTCGTGGAATGGAACGTCGATTTGGACCTCGACTTCGCCCTCTCCGACCGGTTCGTCCTCACGTTCAACAACAAGTTGTCGGCGAATGGCACGATTGAGGACTTCAAGATTCCCGGCAGCCCGGAGCGGAAATGCGGCTTCGGCAGCGCCCAGAGTTACGTGGGTCAGTACATGCTGTGGAACGTGCTCGGCGTGAACTTCAAGCTGAACGACACGCTCTCTCTCGCCGGCACGGTCGGCCACACGACCGCGATGGGCGGCGACATCAAGGTGAAGGGCACCACCATCTACGTGTACCCGCACGTGGTGGTATTCGCGGCGAGCAAGGCGACCGTCACCGGCGGCTTCATCGCCACGTTCGACCAGCTCGGCATGGAGGGCGGCCGGAAGATGGCGCTCCTCATGAACGTGCCGTTCACCGTGAAGATTTCCCTGTAAGGGAGGCCTTCCCTGGCGGCGCACTGCGGTGCGCAGAAATCCCCCGCGAAAGCGGGGGATTTCTTTTTTTTGTCCGCGGAGGCTTCGGCGGTGCGCGCTGCAAGCGCGACCGCCGTTCCGCTTGCCCCAGCCGCCGGTTCTGAGCGCGCTTCG
>JAFLSP010000193.1 GCA_022510885.1 Treponema sp.
CCCCAAGACGCTACAGTTCCGGCAACGTCACGCCCACGGCGGCGAGCGAGTCCTCGTTGTAGCTCAGGTCGCACTTCTCCAGGTACTCAATCGGCATGTCGGCGGGAGACGCGCCGTCGCGCAGGACACGCACGGCTTGCGCGGCGGTCTGCTTGCCCAGCTCGTAGTAGTTGATGCCGTAGGTCACCATGCCGCCGTTCCGCACCATGCCGTCCTCGCCCACAATCGTGGGGATGCGGTTCTCGTTCGCCACCTGCGCCACGAGCTGCATTCCGGCGGCGAGCATGTTGTCGGTGGGGATGTAAATCGCGTCCACCTTGCCCACCAGGCTCTGCGTCACCTGCTGAATCTCGTTGCTGTTGGATACCGAGCCTTCCACGTAGCGCAGCCCCGCCTTCTCGCAGGCATCCTTCGCCATCTGAATCTGGAACACGCTGTTCTGCTCGCTTGAGCAGTACATCAGCCCCACGGTCTGCGCCTCCGGCAGAATCTGCGTGAGCAAATCAATCTGCGCGGCGACGGGGGTAAGGTCGCTCGTGCCGGTCACGTTCCTGCCCGGGTGCTCGTTGCTCTCCACGAGCTTTGCCGTGGCGGGGTCAGTCACCGCCGTAATCAGGATGGGAATGGTGTCGGTCAGCTGCGCGACCGCCTGTGCCGCAGGGGTGGCGATGGCGAGAATCAGGTCGTCCTTGTCGTTCACGAATTTGTTGGCAATCGTCACGCAGTTCGCCTGCTCGCCCTGCGCGTTCTGGTAGTCCACGGCGATGTTCTCGCCGTCCACGTAGCCCGCCTCCGCAAGCCCGTCCACAAAGCCCTGGTACGTCGCGTCAAGCGCGGAATGCTCCACCAGCTGGATGATGCCGACCTTAATCACGCCGTCCGCCGCCTTTTTCTGACAGCCCGCCGCAAGGAGCGCGGCAACCGCAAGCACAATGCCCGTAATCTTTTTCATACCGTCCTCTTTCTATTGGTAAAGATATTCCTATTGTACGAAAAGGACGGCGCACGTCAAGGCATGGGCAGAGCCGCTTTAAAATGAAAAAGCCGACCGCGCAGGGTCGGCTTTTTTGCGCACGGAACGGCTAGTTCGCCTTGGGCGCGCCCGCGTTCGCCGGGGTCACGTTGATTTTCTTGGTGACGAACCCGCTGCGCAGGCAGCGCGTGCACACGTTGACCGTCCGCGTCGTGCCAGCGATTTCAGTCTTTACCTTCAGAAGATTCGGCCGCCAGGTGCGGCGCGTGTGGTTGTATGATTTGCTGACCTTGTTTCCGCTCATCGGACCTTTTCCGCAGACATCACAGCTTCTTGACATATCCCTACCTACCTTAAAAAATGCTTCGTGAGTTTCCCTATTTTATTGAAAGCCCCGCCGCGTGTCAAGTGCCGGTCTCCAGCGCAAGCCCGTCGTAGGCGGGGCAGACGCTGCCGCCCGCGCGCACGATGTCCAGCAGCCGCGGAAAACGCGGGAGGATGCCGTCGAGGTACGCCTGAATCTCCCCGTGCGTCATGTCGTGGTTGATGTGCGTGAGCCAGGTGTGCCGCGCCCCGATGCCGTCCGCCGCCGCAAGTGCCTCGGCAAAACTGAAATGCGTGGAGTGCGGCCGCTCGCGCAGCCCGTCAATCACCAGATGGTCGAGGCAGGGCGCGTTGCGCGCAAGGAGCGCGCGCGATGCGGCGGGGATTTCGCTGCAATCGGTCAGGTAGGCGATGTGCCGCTGTGTCCCGCCGTCCGCGCAGGAGAAGAGCCAGCCCGTCGTGCGCGCGTGTCCGTGGCGCAATGGGATAGGGAGGACGCGCACCGCGCCCACGGCAAAAGCCTCCGTCCCGCAGTCGCGGAAGTCGAGCTTCGCCACGCCGCCGCCTTCCTCATGCGCGACGAACAGATAGGCAAAGCGGTAGCGGATGTCCGCGAGCGTCTGCGCGTCCGCGTAAATCGGCAGCCCCGCCCCCGCCGTCTCGGGATAAACCCGCGCGTCGTAATGGCAGGGCTTGGTGTGGCTGAACACGCGCAGGTCGTCCAGGCCGTGCAGGTGGTCGGCGTGGCTGTGCGTGAGCAGCACCGCGTCAAGCCGCGTGATATGCGCGCGCAGTGCCTGCAAGCGGAATTCCGGCCCCACGTCCACCGCAATCGCCGTGTCCTTGTGCGTGAGGTACGCGCCACAGCGCAAGCGGCTGTCGTGCGGGTCATCAGACGTGCAGACCCGGCATCCGCACCCGATGACCGGCACGCCGTGGCTCGTTCCCGTTCCCGTCAGCATGAGTTTCATCACGACACTATAGCACAAAACGCCGTTCCATGATAGACTGACGGCATGAGATACCTTGCAAAGACGATTCTGGCGACCGCCGTACTCGCGCTCGCCGCCTGCACCACGAATAAAGCGGTCATTCCCGAGGACGCTTCGGCAAAGGAGCTGATTCAGCGCGGGCAGGAAGCATACGAGAAGAACCGTACCAAAGATGCGCTCGCCTACTATACCGCCGTGGTTGACCGCTACGGCAGCGACAGCGCGCTCTACATCGAAGCCCGCTACGAAATCGCGCATCTGTACATGAGGAAAAAGAACTACGACAATGCCGTGCCCATACTGGAGGAAATCACCGAAATGTACGCCTCCTCCCCGGTCGGCACGTTTCCCGCCTCGTACCAAAAACTGGCGCAACTTGAGCTAGCGAAAGTCCCCGAAGAGCAGCTTGCCGCCATCCATGAAAGGCAGTACGCACAGGCAGAGCAG
>JAFLSP010000194.1 GCA_022510885.1 Treponema sp.
AATTATCCCTTTGGACAAAGCAGGAGGATTGCTATGGGAATGAGCAGCAAGTTGCAGGAAGAAATTGCGCGCTTAGAGCGCGAGGCCTTGGCGGCAAGTGGGCATCCGCTGGACGAGACAACACAACATAAAAATCCAGGCTATGCACAGGAATACTTTGAGGATTATCGGAACAATCTGTTTGGCGATATGACTGAGGAGCATTTGGTACAGTACAAACGCGGAGAGGGCAAAGAACTTTTAGACGAGGAGAAGACTCCTGCGAAGATGAAGAGCATCGTCTCGTCGTCGGCGATGACGTTCAATCTGCTTGGCAACGGAGAAATCCACGCGAAAGATGGCAACGTTTTTTTCACGCCGGGAACGTACAAAATTGAATATGAGAAGAAACTTCTTACCGTCAGAAGAGGCAATAAGCCAGCACATTTGGACGCATTCTTACTGAACGGAATGGATGCAATTTTCTGCGAGATGAAGATGGTCGAATGGATGCGTGACGATCCAAAGTGTCAGAAACTTGCATATTTTGAGGACAAATATTACTATTTCGACAATGCGGATGGGAAAGACGCGATTGCCGCGTTTAAGACGTTGAGAGATTCTCTTCGTATCAATATGCAAAAATATGGAACAGACAATGAATACGACCCACACCGTTTTGAACAATACGATGCATGGCAGATGTACAGACACATCCTCGGCATCTACAACATGAGTTCCTCCGCGGCAAGGGGCGCGACCGCCAAGCGGGAAAAGGGCGACGTGCGTCTGCTTCCGCCGCTCAAAACGGCGCGACTGGTGAATGTTGTCTTTGAGCCGCCAGAGGACGCTTTTTCGGACGAGAACGTGCGCAGGGAATACCACGAATTGCAGAAAAAGGAGCATGAGGAGTTTGACATCTTCAAACGATGCGTTGAGGAGAGCGGACTTGCCGCCGTCTTCAAAAAGGACTGCGGCTTCGACTTCTCGCTTTGCCTGCTTTCGGCGGCGGACTTCATGGACTGCTTCGACCTCGGAAGCCGCGCGGACTACTTGCAGCGTTACCGCCTTGACAAGCGGGCGCGGTAGGCGGCTATGACGCTTTCGGAGAGAGAAAACCGCTTCTGCATGAAAAGACTTTGCTCCGTCTTCGGCGAAGCCAAATCGCTTTGCCGATGAGGGGCTGTGCGCTCGTTCTTTTTGACTATCTGTTTTCGGGGGTGCGACATGGTTGGCGTTTACGTTTTGGCTGCGGTTCTGCTGGCTCGCAAAGTATATAAGGAAGTTAAGTTCTATCTGTGGTTCAGGCCGATTTGGAAGGAAGAGATGGAACACTGCGGTGAGGACTTCTGGAAGGAGGTCGAGGAAGTGATGACCGAAGAGTATCTGCGCAAGCACATAAAGGTACACGGCGGCAAGGGCAATGTATAAGTTCACCACAAGGAAGGTGGCTCGCGGCGTTTGCACAGGTGCTGATGGAACAACCTGTGCAGAAATCTGATTAGTGGCTTTGAGAAAAGCGAAAGGAGTTTTGTATGAAGAAGGTTATTGATTTTGTGATAGGTTGTATTTTTGCGGGTATAATTGCGGGTTGTGCTACCAGTAAGGGGTTTTCGACTGATATTGAATATCAGGAGGTTTCTAACAGTGTGTACTTTGCTTCCAATCGACAAGGGCAGTCAGGGTTTTCAAAAGACTCCGGGGCATACAAAATCTCTGGTGTGAGTTTTGGGTCTATAGAAAAATCTAGAATTGGAAATATGGTCTCGTTCTCAGATAACAAACACTTAAAATTCCGGATAGACGACTATCTTGAACGTACTGGACAATCAGTAGAGGGCTTTTGGGTACGTTTTCTGACGTTCACTAAGAATGAAGCAGAACCTAAAATTACCATATATGTCCGGGAAGTGAAAACTTTTGAAATAGGTACTCTCTTTCTTCCGGAGACAGTGTGGGAGTTTTATTTAGATGATATTGAGGGCCTTCCAACACAGGAGCAACTAGACGCGGTTGCCGCTGAGAAGGAAGCCGAGAAACGTCGGATGTATGAGGAGCAGGAAGCGGCTCGTAAGAAAGCTGAGGAAGAGAGGAAAGCTGCAGAGATTGCTAAGCTGGATGCACAAGGAAAGGCTCTTGCATCAGGTTATGTGTATCATGGAGTCGAAGAAGCTTATCGTAATGAGAAGCTTTTCTTGAACAGTGCTTTGGAGCCTGGTCATGCATATGTTATTAAAGATTTTACTGTGAGGGCTGGTGGGTCATACGGAGCTACCGTAACTGGTGACGGTTTTATTTTCAGACAGTCTGTTAGCGGTATGGTTTCTATTGACTATGTAAGTCAGAAAGTGAAAGCTGATATAGCTGTGGCTTGTGGAGCAGTAGACGGCTCAGTCTTGGGTATGGGTACTATTTACGGTACGGCGACTGTAGTGGTAGGAGGAACTAAATTACGTCCAGTTATTTTAGGGATTATTGACCCGAAAAAGTAGTTAAACGGTATGATGAAAATCGTTAAGTCATTGACGGAACGAAGCACATTTACCCCGTGCTGCACAAAGAATAGGTCTTGCCCATCACGCAAACCACGCCGTGCCTTTGCCGAATGTACGGTGTGGTCGTCCCTGCCGCCTCCGGCGAGCCAGTGCGGGTGCACGGATGTCATATCGCAAATGTGGTAGTGACTGCGGGGAACAGACTGTGTGCT
>JAFLSP010000195.1 GCA_022510885.1 Treponema sp.
GGCGAAAGTCCGTTCATGCGGTGGTAGTCCTCGTTCCAGATGATTTTTCCGCAGCCCTTGCCGTCCGAGGAATAGTTCGTGCAGCCAAGGAAGTACCGCCCGTCCTTCTGCCGCTTCGCAATCAGATAGCCGTCGCACTTGTCGCACCTCTGCACGGCGAGCTTGCCCGCCTCCACGCGGTTGGTCATAAAGTCGCACACTTCGGGGTCGTTCATGCAAATCCACAAGGAAAGACCGTATGCTCCCTTGACCTTGCGCTGCAAGGGGTAGCCGCACATCGGGCAGGATTTTTTGAGCGCCGTGTCGCCGGAAAGCCCCTCGTTCCACACGCCTTTGAGCGAGACGTTCTTGTAGTCGTGCTTTATCTCCAGAAGGAATTCGGACGGGTTGGCTTCGGGCGCGATGAAGTACACGCGGTTCTTGGTGCGCGTCATCGCCACATAGAACAGCCTGCGCTCCTCAGCAGCCTCAATCGAGTCGTCGCGCCGCACCACGTAGTTCAGCACCGGGTCGTCCTCGATTTTGGAGGGGAAGCCGTAGGTCGCGTTCTTGCCGTTGATGACGATTACGTTGTCGTAGCCAAGCCCCTTCGATGCGTGCGCCGTCATGAACGTGATTTTCAGCCACGGATATTTCAGGCATTTTATCTTGCTTCCGTAATCCCGCCACTCAAACAGGCTCGAACGCTCAAGGTTCTTTCCGTCAAAACCAAAGCGGCCGAGCAGAAGAATCCTCTGATTCTTTGGCTCCTTGCCCTCCGCCTCGCAGAATTCCACAATCTGCCCCAGCGCAGTCTCCACCGCCCGCGCAAGGTTGTAGCTCGCGTTCCCGCCGGACTTCATGGGCTTTGAGTCATACGTGTAGATAATCACCGGGTCTTTTATCGTCTTGGGCGAGCGGAGCGTCTTCTTTATCTGCGCGGCGTTCTTCTGGATGAAATTCCCGGCGATGTCAATCACTTCCTGCGAGTTGCGGTACGTGCTCGTGATTTTCAGAAGCTCGGCGTAGCCCATGATTTCCTCGAAGCGGGTGAACAGCGTGATGTCAGAGCCGCTGAACGCATAGATTGACTGCCAGTCGTCGCCCACCGCGATTATCTTCGCCGAGGTGACTTCGTGCAGCGCGCCCACAAGGTCGAACCGCTGGCGCGAGATGTCCTGGTACTCGTCCACGATGATGTACTTGAAGCCAATCTGAGCGCGCGCCGCCTCTGACTCCTTCAAAAGCAGGGCGGACTTGTTAATCATGTCGGAGAAATCCACCGAGCTGTGCTTCTGCAAGTGCCGCTCGTACTCAAGGTAGCATTCCTTGCAGATGCCGAGGAAAAGCTTTGTGCGCACGTTCTCTGTCTTTGCCGCCCACTCGTCAAACTGCCCGGCGGAATGCCCGTTCGTCTTGAAGTTCGAGATGAACCGCTCCACAAGGCTGATGAGCTTCCTGACATAGCGGCTTGAGTCCTGCCCGGAGATTTTCCGCATGACCTCCCGGCTGTCGCGCGGACGCAGGACGAATCCCGCCCATTCAAGCTGGCTTTTCAGATGGTCGAGCATGGGAACGCCGTCATCGAATTCGGAGAACGTGTAGAGGAGCGTCGTGCCGTGCTTTTTGTGGAGAGCGACTTTGTCCTTCACCGCCTTCCGGTATTTCTCAAGCTCCTCCTCGGAATAGCGGCTGCTGCGTCCCGACTGCGTTATGCCGAAATGCTCGATGTACGCCTCACGCCCGTCCTGCCTGATGATGAAGTCCGGCGTGTAGGGCTTTTTCGCGCCGTCAATGCTGAACTTGTAGCGCGGCTCGTACTCGTAGTCGATGCCGTTGATATAGAGGAAGTTCGCAATCTGCACCTCCTCATGCGAGCGCAGAATCTCGTTCTGAATCGTCGTGCGCTCTTTCCTCCTGTCCTGCCTGATTTCAACATCCCGGCTGTAGTCGCCGGTCTCGCTTCTCAGCGTGGAGAGGTTGGCGGCGGAAAGACGGGCGAACAACTCGTCCTTGCTCCGCGCCTTGATTGGCGCGTCAAAGTACGTGGCGAAAAACTGAATCAGGTCATCGAGCATCTTCTGATTCTGCAAGACCGAGTCGCGGAAGTAATCCTCAAGCACAAAATACAGCGTCCCCTCACGCGCGATGTTCGGCCGCTCGTCGCCGTCCTTGCGCAGAATGGCGTTTCCAGTCGCATGGAATGTCGTAATCGGGCAGTCTATGCCCAGCTGCTTCTGGATTTTCTCCTTCAGCTCGCCCACGGCCTTGTTCGTGAACGATACGACAAGGATTTCATCCGCCCTGATTCCCTGATGCTCAACGAGGTACTTCACCTTCGCGGCAACGGTCGTGGTCTTGCCCGCACCCGCTCCCGCAACCACAAGGCAGTAGTCTTCGTCCGTGAGGACCACTTTGCGCTGGTCGTCGTCAAGCATGATGGCGGGGTCAATGCCGCTGAGAATCGTGTCAAGATAGGATTTCTCGGACCGAAGTTTTCCGCTGATGAACCGCTCGTTGTGCTCCGCCACAAGATTTTTGATGCCAGCGTACTGCCCGAGGATTTCGGAGACTTTTTCTTCTGGAATGCCGTTCTTCTTGCAGAAGTCCGAAAGCAGCCCGTCCGAGCGCAGGTTCTCAAAGTAAGCGACCGTCTCCCGCGCCTCCTCGAACCGGCGCAGATACCGGCTTCTTGCGA
>JAFLSP010000196.1 GCA_022510885.1 Treponema sp.
TTCCCGCTTTCCGCGCTGGTGCGGATTCTGCCCGGCACGTTCGTGGGCTTCGGCATCCTCGGCACGTTTTTGGGATTCTCTGGCGGCATTTCAGGGATGCGGCTTTCGGGCAATGTTGAGGAACTGTTCGGAAAACTGGACATCTTTTTTAGCGGACTGAACACGGCGTTCTTTACGTCAATCGTTGGTGTAATCCTTTCCGTCCTTTTCGGCACGATTTTGTATCAGTGGCCGCTGAACAAAATACGATTCCACTGCGACAGAATCCGCAATGAGTTGAGCGTAATCCGAAGTCCTGCGGAAAGCGCGAAAAATGAATTCGGTCAGTACATCCAGTCCATTCAGGAGATGACGCAGACGTTGCTTGTGGCAAAAGAGTCGATTGAAACGCTGCCGCAGAAATTCCTTGACGTGGGCAAGTCGCTGGAGGAATCAGTCGCTCCGGTTAAGGACACGTTCAGCGCGATGCAGGCGACTTTGGAGAATTACTCGCGCCAGGCGGAGGCGTTGCAGAATGCGTCCGCGCAGATTCAGTCATCGCTCACCACGTTCATCGAAACTTCCGGGCAGACAACCGAAAAAGTGAACGCGAGCCTTGAGCGCACGATTACCGCCACCAAGGACATTCAGGAGAACAACGCGCGGCTCAACGCCGACCATCAGAAGATGCTGGACGACTACAAGACTTTGCACGAAACGCTCTCGTCGATTCAGGCAAAAATCAGCGAGGAAGTCGCCTCGTATTCGGACGAAATCAAGAGCCACTTCTCGCAGCTGCTCACTGCCTATTCGGAGCAGTCGCGGGAAATCTTGCAGAATCAGAACGCGCAGATGCTTGAGGAGCGCAAGGCCGCCTTGCAGGAATATCAGGAAATCGACGAGAACATCGCCTCGATTTTGGAGACCGTGAACAAGAACCTTGCGGACTATTCGGCAGCGGTTGAGAGCACGCTCGTGCAGACGCTCGCAGAATACAACAAGTCCGCGCAGAACATTACCGCGGCATTCTTCGGGGAGGAAAAATGAGCGTGGCAACAGAGGGCGCGGACTCGGCGGGAGACTTCAACCTTTCCATAAGCGACATGATGAGCGCGCTGTGCGCCATCTTCGTCCTTTTGTGCATCGGCATCATCTTGCAGCTCAAGCAAATCTCCGAGCACTACGTGAACACAAAATACACGCTCTACGAGGACTTGCGCCGCGAGTTCTCCGCCGACTTGGAGAAATGGAACGCCGAGATTGACGCGGAGAACCTCTCAATCCGATTCAAAGACCCCGACGTGCTTTTTGTGATGAACCAAGCCGATTTGCGCAATTCATACAAGCGCATTCTTGACGATTTTTTCCCGCGCCTGCTCAAAGTGGTGAGCAGTTACGAGGAGCTGATTGAGGAAATCAGGATTGAGGGACATTCGGCAGAGGCTGTGCAGGCAATCCGCACCGGGCGGGTTACCGAGCGCGAGGACTACGAGGAGGGCATGGCGCTCTCACAGAGCCGCACCCGCTCCGTGCTCTCATACTGCCTGAACGACACGCGCTACCCCGAAAGCCAGCAGTGGATTCGCGCGAAAATCGTGGCAATCGGCTACTCAAAGTCGCGCCCGGTCACAGTGAACGGCCAGATTGACTGGGAGGCATCGCGCCGTGTGGAATTCCGCATAAAGCTCAACTCCGACAGCGAAATCCAAAAATACCTTGCGAAAGAAAATCTAAAGCTTGAAGTGGAAAACTGAGCATGAAAGCGACAGAAGCGTTAGTCCGTCTGCAAAAAACAAATCTCGATTTTCCGAGTTTTCCCGCGCCGTCTCCCGAAAAATCGGAGGGCGTGAAAAAGCAGCTTGCCATCGTGCGGGATTTGACTTTCATTCATATTTTTCATCTGCTTGCGGAAGAGGACGAGGCGGGTCTTGAAAAGATTGTCCGGCGGCTGAAAACGGGAACGCCGTTCCACAACTTTGCTTTCCTTGCGTACAGCATGAGCCGCGAGGAGACGGATTTTGATTTCCTGACCGCCCCCGAAAATCTTGCCGTGTACGAAAGAATTGCAGATGTTTCCGAAGAAAGCGGAATCTACCTGCCGTACATCAACGTGCTCAGAAAAATCGCGGACAACAAGCAGTTCGGGCTTTACTCCGAGAATCAGGAAGTCGAATTTTTCCTTGACGAGTACGGCCGCAAAAAAGATTCCGTCAGCGCGGAGGATTTCCTGCGCTCGTTCAGAAAAATCCTGAAATATCCCACGCAGCGGCTGTTCGGGCGTTTCATCCGTGACGGCATTTTCTCGCTCATCCAAAACGTGCTTGCCGACCACGCCGCAAAAATCGCGAGCGAGCAGACACTTGCCATTCACGTGTACGGCCTGCACTATTACCAGAGCGGCACTCCGAACGCGGACGAGAACTTTCTGTACGAGCACATACGCTTCTGCGTGAGCTACCTTGCCCGGCACGGGCAGATTGAATTCCATCCGACAGCAAAGCCGCCGCTTCTCCCCAAGTTTGACCGCGAGGAAGACGCGATAGCATATTTTTTCTCCCACAACGAAAAGACTTTGAAATCTTTGGACAGATTCATCGCGCTGCTCAAAGACATCTGCCGCTCGCAGGAAGCAAACGATTTCTGCGACTTTCTGCGGAAGAATCTGTACAAAGAAAACGCCGTCCGCTTTGA
>JAFLSP010000197.1 GCA_022510885.1 Treponema sp.
AGGAAGAGAAACACGCGCCGTATGCCGATGAACCGCTCATACGGATAAGTCTATATGATAACGCGGATAAGCGCAAGGGTGCGAGCCGGGGCAAAAAACCTCTGTAGACACTCCAAAGCGATTTTTTGTATAATGACGTGCTATCCTAATGTGGTTTGGACAGAGAGCATGAATCGTTTTTTCGCCATAATAAAAGAGAGACTGCAAAACGTACCGAAACTGCCCGCGCTGCCGAAAGTGAGGGTCCCGCTGAACGGGCAGCTCTGTTTCTTCTATGCCTGCCGGATTGTGCCCGCCCTCGTCGTGACGGCGCTGTTCGTGCTGCCGATGGGCATGGAGAGCCTCAGCCTTACGGGAGGCGGCGGCCCTGCCCGGCTGATATACCCCTACCTGCTGCCGTTCACGCAGGCGCAGACGGTTCAGGACACCGTGCTGCACTACGTCTACTTCCTGATTTACTTCCTGCCGTTCACCGCGCTCTTCCTGCTCTTCTCGCTCTTCATCAAGGGCAAGTCGGAGCACGTGCTCTACACCATCGTCTACCTGAGCCTGAGCGCGTACCTGTTCTGCGCCATAACCGCGCTGGTGATTTTCGCGAACTGCGGGCGGTGGTTCGGCGAGCTTCCCGTGCGCGTCTACGTCGTGCTCGGCTTCTCCTTCGTGGCGCACGCGCTCATGTCCGTGTTCGGCATCTTCTTCCTGCGCAGGCGGAACCCGGATTTCGTCGAGTACAAGAACATGCAGAGCGTCTCCAAGGACCGCACCAAGAATTCGCTCAAGACCAAGCTCACCATCACCATCATCAGCACGATTGCGGTCATCCTCGTGATTTTTATGAGCCTCGTCCTGCGCAACTACAGGATTATGTTCACCGAGGCGGTGAGCGGCGTGGGGGGCGCGCAGGCGGAGCAGACGGCGAACGTCTACGATTCGGCGGACGGACGCTACGAGAAGATTTCCGTCTACTTTGAGCAGCAGAAGGAGTCGAACGGCTACTCGGCCTCCCCGTTCGAGCGCATCGACATCATCACCACGAGCAAGCCCACCAACATCTTCTTTACGAGCAACGGCGACTCGGTGACGCTCCTTTCCGACGATGAGGGGGCAGAAATCGTGTGGCCGGAGTACGACGTGTTCGCCTACACGACGGCAATCGGCAGGGTGAAGGACATTCCCGAGGAAGAGAAGAACATCTCCCCGGAAGAGGCGAAGGACTATTTCACCCGCTTCCAGAACGGAAGCTACAAAAGGCAGCCCGTGTACTACAACGGTTTCTGCAAGTACGTCTACCCGGTCTCGCTCACGCGCAAGAACGGCAACAAGCTCGTCGGATTCTCCATCGTCACGTACCGCGCGGAAATCCTCATGCGCGCCTACTTCCACACGCAGGTCTTTGTCTACACGATGGTGGTGACGTTCCTGTACGTGTCGATTATCCTCTCGCTGTTCATCGCCGACTTCATCACGAACCCGCTCCTGTACCTCAAGACGAACGTCAGGAAAACGTCGAACATCCTGTCGGAACTGCTTGACGGGCGGCCGAAGATTTCCGCGAGCGACCTCGTCTACACCGACTCCATCAAGACGAACGACGAGACAAAGCTCCTGTCCAAAGAAATCCAGAACATGGTCAGCATCATCCGCGGCGTCATCCCCTACATCTCGTTCTCCACCTTGCAGGCGGCGGAAAGGACAAGCCGCCACCCCCGCAACGCGACCTCATCGCGCGAGCTTTGCTTCATGTTCACCGACATCCGCGGCTTCACCTCGCTCTGCGAGGGCAAGCAGCCGAAGGAGGTGGTGGAGATTCTGAACCACTACCTCGACATCGAGACGGAAATCATCCTGAACAACGGCGGCGACATCGACAAATTCGTGGGCGACGAGATGATGGCGTTCTTCTCCGGTCCGAAAAAAGAATACAACGCCTGCAAGGCCGCCATGGAAATCCGCGCCGCAATGCGCAACGAGCAGCAGCAGGCGCTTGAGGAAGGCACGGACTACATCTCAATCGGCATCGGCATCAACACGGGGCGCGTGGTGTTCGGGTCGGTGGGCGCAAGGAGCCGCATGGACTTCACCTCCATCGGCGACACGGTGAACCTTGCGGCACGGCTTGAGGGCGCGAACAAGGCCTATGGCTCAAAGTCGATAATCACGGAAGCGGTGTTCGAGAAACTGAAAAACACCTTCGTGTGCCGCGAGCTGGACTTCATCACGGTGAAAGGAAAGACGAAGCCCGTGCGCATCTACGAGATTCTGCAAGAGAAGGCCGCCGCCGGCGACAAACTGTTCGAAATAAAAGAACTGTTCGAGAAAGGACTCGCCGCCTACCGCAAGCAGAACTGGAGCGACGCGGAGGAGATGTTCCGCACGTGCAACGAAAAGTACCACGACATGCCGTCGGTGGTCTTCCTGGACCGCATCGCGCACTTTAGGACAAACCCGCTGCCCAAGGACTGGGACGGCGTGTTCGCCATGAAGGTGAAATAAATTGAAATCTTTTTGAAGAGAGGTATTACATGAACAAGACATTTCTTTCGGTGCTGTGCGCGGGGACGATGGCGCTGGCATGGGGCGAGCAGAAATCCGCCGCGCCCGTGCTGTACTATCAGGGACACGCGAGCG
>JAFLSP010000198.1 GCA_022510885.1 Treponema sp.
TTTTCCGCTGAAACTCACCGAGTTTTTAAAAAAACGCACTGCGTTTTGGGGTAAAACTCACTGCGTTTTCCGCAGAGATGCGCCACGAACGGGGCGGCGGCACACCGTGACTTTGGCAGGGCACGCGCAGAAATTCGGGCGCGGGCAGGAACAATCCGCAGTATTTTTTCTTCTTTTCCCTTTACTTTCTTTTCGTTTCGCTATATACTACTAGTGCGGTAGGAAATTGGACAATTATGAAGATTTCGACACGCGGACGATACGCACTCCGGTTTATGATTGATTTGGCACAGCACGACAACGGCTCGTTTGTGGCGCTCAAAGATGTCTCCGCACGGCAGAACATTTCGATAAAATATCTTGAACAAATCACGTCGCTCTTGAGCAAGTTCGGGCTGCTGCTCAGCGTGCGCGGGCCGCAGGGCGGCTACAAACTGGCAAAGCGTCCCGAAGAATACACCATCGGCGAAATCCTGCGCATTACCGAAGGCTCGCTCGCGCCCGTCTCCTGCCTGGAAACGCCCGCCAACACGTGCGCGCGCAAGGACTACTGCAAGACACTCAAACTGTGGGAAGGTCTGAACAAGGTGATTACCGAATATCTTGCGAGCATCACACTTGACGACCTCGTGCATGAGAACGCAGAAACCGAATATTTTACGTACATGATTTAGCATTTTTTGCGGCAGAGGGCTTGACTTTTACCGCAAAACAACCTATCATTCCCATAGGTAATTATTAGAGGAGGACGTATGGCACGTATCGCAACAAAAATTACGGACTTAATCGGACACACCCCGCTGCTTGAACTGAAAAACCTGCAAGAGAAACTGGGGCTGAAGGCAAAAATCGTCGCCAAGCTGGAATACTTCAATCCGGCGGGCAGCGTAAAAGACCGCATCGCAAAGGCGATGATTGACGACGCGCTCAAATCGGGCAAACTGACCAAGGATTCGGTCATCATCGAGCCGACTTCAGGCAACACGGGCATCGGACTGGCTTCGGTGGCGGCAAGTTACGGGCTGCGCATTATCCTGACCATGCCCGAAACGATGTCCGTGGAGCGGCGCAACCTGCTCAAAGCATACGGCGCGGAGCTGGTGCTGACCGACGGTACCAAGGGCATGAAAGGCGCGATTGAAAAGGCGGACGAGCTTGCGCGCACCACGCCGCACAGTTTTATTCCCGGCCAGTTCACCAACCAAGTGAACCCCAAGACGCATGAAGAGACGACCGGCCCGGAAATCTGGGAGGACACGGACGGCAAACTTGACGCATTCGTTGCGGGCGTGGGTACGGGCGGCACTATCAGCGGCGCGGGCAAATTCCTCAAATCCAAGAAAAGCGACATAAAACTGGTCGCCATTGAGCCGGCGGCTTCTCCCGTGCTTTCAAAAGGCGTTGCCGGCCCGCACAAGATTCAGGGCATCGGCGCGGGCTTCGTTCCCGAGACGACGAACACCAAAATCCTTGACGAAATCATCACGGTGGAGAACGAGGACGCATTCAGCACGGGCAAAGAACTTGCGCGTACCGAAGGCTTTTTGGTGGGCATCTCGTCCGGCGCGGCATTGTGGGCTGCCATTCAGCTGGCAAAGCGTCCCGAATACGAGGGCAAGACGATTGTCGTCCTGCTCCCCGACACCGGCGACCGCTACCTTTCCACGCCGCTGTTCAATTAGGACACCTGTTCGGTCATTTCGGAAGCCGCAATGACCGAACAGCCGGTGGTTGAGTCTCTCAAAACCACCGGCATACCGCTCTGTAGCAGTCTTTTGGCAACCGTCGCGTTGACGGTTGCCTTTTTATTTTGCTAGGAGCGACTGCACTCGTACAGGATAATGGCGGAAGCCTGTGCCACGTTCAGGCTTTCCAACTGGCGGTCGCCCGCACCGTAGGGGATAGTCACCACATAGTCGCAGTGCTGCCGCACGTCTTTTGAGATGCCGTGTTCTTCATTGCCCAGTACGATGAGCGCGGGCTTGCCCTTGCGCAGCATACCGATTGCGCTCACCGGCTCGTCCGCCGTCACGTCCGTGCCGAAGCGCACCATCTTACCTTTCATCGCCTGCAACAGGCGCGTAATCGAATGAATGCAGTAGATGTTCACGTACTCCATGCCGCCCTGCGCCACGCGGTAGGAACTAGTCGTAATGCTGCTCTGCGCTTCGTCAATAGGAATGATGATGTTCTTGAAGCCGAAAAATGCCGCGCTGCGCACGATTGCGCCCAAATTGTTGGCGTTGCCCACGCGGTCAAGCAGGATTGCGCTTTCCTTGCGGTGCAGCCACCCGTCGGTGATGTCGGTATTGAGCGTGACGATACGCGGCTCTTCCATCATTGCCACCACGCCCTGATGATGTACGCTGCCGCACAGTTTTTCCAAGTCCTCGTTCTGCACAAGATTGTACGGGGCTTTGCGCGCCGCCATCTGCTTGCACAGGTCGCCAAAGTCAAACCGTCGCTCATCGTTAAAATACAGCCGCCGTATCTTGTCGCCGTGCACGGCCGCCAGTGCCTTTACCGCGTTCAGCCCGCACACCGCAAGTTCTTTTTTCTGCGTGTTTTTCATAGTATGTACTATAATAGCGGGGATTATGCACCGTGTCCACC
>JAFLSP010000199.1 GCA_022510885.1 Treponema sp.
GGAGGCTGCCATGCTTTGCGTTGGAAGTTTTGCGCTCGCGGCGTTCTTTGTTCTGTCTTTGGCATCCGCAGGCACGGTGGGAATCATGAGCTACGTGTACCTGAGCGGCGGCAGGGAGAAGCAGCACGCCGAGCTGGTGTTCTATTGCGCGCTCCTTGCGGTAATCGTGCTGCTTGTGGTGTTCGTGCTCATTGTGAGCCATGCGCGCTCGCGCACGCGGGCATTGCAGCGACTTCTGACCAAGGTGAGCGCGGGCGGCTACATCCACCGCGAGGAGCTTTCGGCGTTCGGCGCGTTCGGAAACAGCCTCTTGGCGCTGGTGAAGGAAATCCAGGACGTGAGCGACAGGCGCGCGCAGCGAATCAAATACCTGAACAGCGCAATCATCGCGCTGATGACGGACTCAGACAAAGCGATTCTGCTTTTGGACGCGGCGGGTACGATTACGCAGGCATCGCCCGAGTTCTTCACAAAATGCACCAAACCCGAGGAGCAGGGCGGCATTTATGGCTCGAACGTGGATAGGTTCGGCCTTGACGAGCCGTTCCCGCAACTGGCGCAGAAGATGGCGCACAGCCGCACAGAGATGACCGTCAACACGAGCGAATGGAGCATCCGCTTTATTCCGATTTTCGGCACGAACTCGCTCCCGGACGGCTTCTTCGCCATGGTGCAAAAGGCGAACGTCTTCTCCAAAGTGAAGGACAAGGTGCTTGATTTGGCGACCGGAAAAGAAAAAGATGATACCGATGCGTCCGACGCGGAAAAGCCGAGTCGCAATGACGAAGGTCAGAAATCCGACGCGGGCATACTGGGGCGGTTCAAGACCATGCTCGGCAAAAAATGACCGGCATTTCCATGACATCGGGCGCGCCGTGGAAGCACGCCCTGCGCTTCGCGCTTCCCGTACTTGCGGGGTCGCTGTTGCAACAGCTGTACAACACGGTGGACACCATCATCGTGGGAAACTTCTCCGGCGAGGCGGCACTTTCTGCCGTGGGGACGACGGGAAGTTTCACGTTCCTGTTCCTTGCGCTCGCGCTCGGCTTTTCTGCGGGAAACGGCGTGGCGGTGGCGCAGCACTACGGCGCAGGAGACGAGCGGCAGGTGCGCGCGAACGCTTCCACGGGTATCGTCTTTCTGCTCGCGCTGGGCGTGTTCGTGTCGGCGGCGGGCATCGCGGTCTCACGCCCTGCGTTCCGCCACTTCGTCGCCGTGCCCGATGAAATCCTTGCGGACACGCTGCTTTATTTCCGCATCTTCTCGCTCGGGCTGGTGTTCCAGTTCGGCTACAACATTTTCTCTTCCATCCTGCGGGCGGTGGGCGACAGTGCGGCAACGCTCTATTTTCTTCTTATCGCGTCCGTGCTGAACATCGCGCTCGACCTGCTGTTTGTGGCGGGCTTCCGCTGGGGAGTGGCGGGTGCGGCGACGGCAACGGACATCGCACAGGCGGTATCATTCGCGGCGGCGTACCTGTATATGTGGAAAAAATACCCGCTGTTCCGTTTCCGTCCGCGCGACCTCTCGTTCAGCCTGCCGCTTGCGCGGCGCACGGTCGTCCTCGGGCTGCCGATTTCGCTCCAGCTCGTCATCGTGTCGTTCGGGCTGACCTTCATCCAGCGGGCGGTGAACGGCTTTGGGCGGGTGATGACGGCGGCATTCACGGTAGGCAAGGTCATGGAGATGTACATGAACCTCCCGTGCAACGCCTTCCAGACCACGCTCGCCACCTACACGGGGCAGAACGTGGGCGCGGGGCGGATTGACCGCGTGAGGCTCGGGGCAAGGCAGACGGTCGCCATGTCGGTGGGCATGACGCTCTGCATCTCCGCGCTCGTGTGGGCGTTCGCGCCGGGCATCGTCTCGCTCTTCGGTCTCGGCAGCGCGGCGGCGGAGTACGGCAGGGCATACGTGCGCACCATCGCGATTATCAACATCGTGCTTGCAATGTACATCCCGCTGTTCGGGGTGTTCCAGGGAACGGGGCACGGCTTTGCCGCCACGCTCACCGCCACCTGCGCGCTCGCCACGCGCGTCATCGTCACCTACGCGCTCAAGGACGGCGCGATGTTCGGACATACGATTGTCTGGTGGAACGGGCTGTTCGGCTTCGGCGCGGGCTTCTGCGTGACCTGGGGCTACTACCTAAGCGGACGGTGGAAGCGCGGGATTGCGGTAAAGTGAGGACAATATGAAAAAACTGATTTCGGTATGCGCGGCGGTTCTGATTTGGCAAACCAATGGTTTGCCACAGAATGCCGCAAGCACGTGCGCGCTCCCGAAATAGCACGAGCATCGTTTTGAAATAGCACGGTTGACAAAATGTCAACAGTACGGTTGATAAACCGTCAATCGCACGATTGACAAAACATCAACCGTGCGATTGACGGCACGTCACACGTGCTGTGCAGGAACGTTATTCGTGCTGTACAGAAATGTCGCACGTGCTATGCAGGAACAGTGCACGTGCTTGTAACGTTATTCATGCTCTTCTCCAGACGGATATGAGTACGGTGAATGTTTGGGACTTCTGATGAACGTACCGCAAAGTGCCATCGCCTCACGCCTCCCTCTCCATCTCCGAAAGCAGAAG
>JAFLSP010000002.1:0-7839 GCA_022510885.1 Treponema sp.
CCGTCGTCGTCGTCTTGCCCGCGTCGATGTGCGCCATAATCCCGATGTTGCGCATGTTTTCCAGTGAACCCATAATGCCGTCCTCGTGCGGAAACAATTATAGAAAAAAACAGAGCGAATGACAAGCGCGGCGCGGTATGCGGCACGACCGCAAAAAAAAACGCCCGCCGCTCAAACGAGCGACGGGCGTCCGCAGTCACGCGCGGGAGGCTACTTACGTGCCGCCTGCGCCTTGAACGTCTTGATGCCCTCGACAATCAGGATGACCGCGAGCACGGCCATCGACGCGGCAAACACGAGCTGGAACCAGTTGCCCCAGTGGAATGCGCCCGCATTGCCCGCCGCCATCGCGCCAATTTTGGCGATGACGGTGCGCACCAGCTGCGTGAGCGTGGCCGCGAGCATGAACGCGGTCGGGATGAAGAACATCCGATTGTTCTTGCCCACGTGCCCGAGCCACGCCGCCACCGCCATGAGCGCGATGCCCGCAAGGAGCTGGTTCGCCGAGCCGAACAGCGCCCAAATCTGCGCCAGGCTCAGCCCGCCGAGCACGCAGCCGATGACGACCAGAAGCAGCGTCGAGAACAGCGGATGCGAAAGCACCTTGCGCACGCCCGAAGCGTCCTTGTACGACGACTCGCCCTCGGCAAGGAACAGCTCGCTGAACATGAAGCGCGAGAGGCGCGTCGCGGAGTCAAGCGAAGTGAGCGCGAAGACCGAGACCGCGAGCGTCAGCAGCGCGTAAATCGCGTTCTGATTGTCCTTGAAGCCGAACATAGAAGCGATGCCCGACGCGAACGCGACCGGCGGCGCGCCCTTGAACGCTCCGTCAACGATGAAATTCTTGGAGACCATGCCCACCGCAATCAGCGAGATGACCGCAAGCCCCGACTCGATGAGCATGGAGCCGTAGCCGATTGCCTTGGCGTTCTTCTCGTTGTCCAGCTGCTTTGAGGTCGTGCCCGTCGCAATCAGCGCGTGGAAGCCCGAGCAGGCGCCGCACGCCACCGTGATGAACAGCGCCGGGAACATCGGCCCGATTGAGGTCCTCCACCCGGTGAAGGCGGGAAGCTCGAAGGCCGCGTTGCCCGTGATTGCCGTGACCACGATGCCCACGAGCGCGACCGCCATCATCGCGTACAGCAGGAATGACGACAGGTAGTCGCGCGGCTGGAGCAAGACCCACACCGGCACGAGCGAAGCGACCGCAATGTACAGGCCGATGAACACAATCCATGCCGTGCGGCTCATCGCGAAGCCGAAGTTCAGCCCGATGACCACCGCGCAGACGATGCCCGCGATGCCGATGACTGTCGCCGGGAGCGTCCCGAGCCCGAAGCGGTTGGTCAGAAAGCCGTACACCACCGCGAGCACGATGAAGCACAGCGAAATCATCGCGGTCGTCTGGTTGCCCGTGGGATTCCTGACGATGCCGAACGTGCCGTCGCCCGTAAAGAACGTGCCCGCCACGACGTTCACGAACGAGGCGATGACCAGAAGGAGCACGAGCAGCGCGAAGATGATGAACAGTTTTTTCGATGCCTTGCCCATCGAGTCCTTGATGATTTCGCCGACCGACTTGCCGTCGTGCCGCGCGGACGCGAAGAGCGAGCCGAAGTCCTGCAATCCGCCGAAGAAGATGCCGCCGATGATACACCACAGGAACACCGGCACCCAGCCGAACACCGCCGCCTGAATCGGGCCGTTAATCGGGCCCGCGCCGGCGATTGACGAGAAGTGGTGTCCCATCAGCACCGCAGGCTTTGCCAAAACGTAGTCCACGCCGTCCGCGTTTGTCTGCGCGGGCGTCTTCCTTGCAGGGTCAATCCCCCACTGCTTCGCCAGGTACGAGCCGTATGCCACGTAGCCGATGAACAGCAGGACGATTGCCGCAAGAATGATACATAAAGCTGTCACTGTTTTCCTCCTACAGAAAACGATTTATAGGTTTCTCACGAGCTTCCTCAGATTTTTGCCAAGCCGATTGCTTGCCGTCCGCCCCGAAGAAGGCTCGTAAGCCAACACACGAAAGTTGCTCCAGCCATACAGGCCGAACCGATATGATTTTGAGAACCGCGTCTTACGGACACGCGCGAGCGCGTCGTCGTCAATGCGCCCCGCAAGGATGATGAGCGACACGTCCGAGTTGCGGTGTCCCATGTACGGCCTGACGCGCGAAAGCCCCGCCTCCCACGCCGCAAGCGCAAGCTCGGAGAGCCGCCCGCAGGTCAGCGCCGGCTCAAGCGCGAAGAACACGTACTCGTTCGAGTCGATGTCGGAGAGGTGCGCCGCTTTCACGAGAAAATACTGCTCCGTATGGGAATGGAATTCCGCCTCGGCGGCAAACGGCGCGGCGACCCCCTCGGCGCGCACGTCGTAGTACCGCTCGAACGACTGCAACAGCTTCCGCAACGTGTCCGTCAGTTCCATAGCGATTGTTAACTATAAAAAGTATTCACAAAGTCGTCAAGTACGCGGGCAGGGCCGCCAGTCCGGGGAGCACGGCGGCGGCACGCGCGCGGATGTCCTCGTCCGGCTGAATCTGGTCGGGGACCATCACGCAGCGGATGCCCGCCGCCACCGCCGCGCGCACCCCGTTGGGGCTGTCCTCCACGGCAACGCAGTCCGCGGGCGCAAGGGCGAGCGAGGCGCAGGATTTGAGGTAGATGTCGGGCGCGGGCTTTGCGTGGGCAACCGTGTCGCCGCACGTCACCGTCTCAAAGTAGTCGATAATTCCTGCGGCGGTCAGCTGGCGGCGCACGTTCTCCGTGCGCGTGGACGAGGCGACGGCAAGCCGGAATCCCGCCGACGCGAGCGCGTCCAGACATTCGCGCACGGACGGCATGAGGGCAAGCCCGCCCGCCGCCTCAAGCGCGTGGAACAGCTCGCCCGTGCGCGCGTAGAACGCATCCGCGTCAAAGCCTTCCCCGCCGCGTTCGCGCAGCAGCGCCTTGGTGTCGGCCGTGTTCATGCCGATGCACTGCCGGTACAGGGCGCGGACGGACGGCATGCCCATCTCATCGGCGGCGCGCTCCCAGCACGCAAGGCAGACGCGCTCCGTGTCGAGCAGCACGCCGTCCATGTCGAAAATCACCGCGCGCGTCATGCGTCCTCCTCCGCAAAAATCTCGTCGAGCGTCTGCATGAGCTTCCGCACGATGGCAAAATTCTCGCGCAGGCGGATGCGGTAGAAAATCTGCGTGCCTTTCTTTATCGGCTCGACGATGCCGCAGTCCTTGAGGATTTTCAGGTGGTGCGAGATTGCCGGGCGCGACAGCAGCGACTTTCCCGTCAGCTGCGCCACGTTGATGCCCTCGTCGCCCGCCTCGGTCAGGTCAAGGCAGATGTTCTGGCGCGTCACGTCCCCGAGCGCGACGAACAGCGACGAGCAGTCCTTGAACTGCTGGCGCGCGAGCGCCACTTTTTCCTTATCTATCATGCGTATGTCCCGCTGCATTGTAGCCGCCTTTCGTGTAAATTTTCTTAAAAAGTATTGACGCAAAGCGCGCCAGTTTATACACTAAGTCAAAAGGTTTAAGTATATAAACCTTTTACATCATGCAGTTTTTTCCGGAAAATTGCAAGGAGAACAGACCATGACACAGCGAATGCTCCGGCACTCTTGGCTGATTATCGCCCTGACCGCCGCGATTACCGTGTTCTTCGGCTTGCAGCTCAAGAACATCCGCATTGAGAACACCAGCCGCACGTTCATGCCCAAGGACGACGACTCCTACCAGTTCATGCTCCGCACCGAGGAGACGTTCGGCAGCATGCTCGGCCTCGGGATTTCGCTGGAGACGAAGGGCAAGACCATCCTGACCCCGCAGTACGTCCGCGTGATTCAGGAGATTACCGACCGGATTGAGCGGGTGGACTACGTGGAGAACGTGGACTCGCTCACCAACATCGACTTCATCTACGGCAAGACGACCGAGGACGGCGAGGGAAGCCTCGTGGCGGGCAGCCTGCTCGGTGACGACGACGAGTACACGGGCAGCGCGCAGGACATGCGCCTCATCAAGCGGAAAATCATCGACTGGCAGGAGATGTACAACCGCGTCATCGTGAACGACAGCTTTACGGCGGCGCAGATGATGGTGACGGTCACGGCGTCCACCGAGGACGGCGAGGAGCTGCCCTCCACCGTGCAGAACCAGATTCTCGCCGAAATCAAGGCAATCTGCGAGGAGGCGCTCGTCGGCTCGGACCTTGAGGTGCGCTACTTCGGCGACCCGGTCATGTCGCACGACGCGCGCGAGTTCCTGATGAGCGACCTGGTTAACCTCATTCCGTTCGTCGCGCTCATCGTCCTGCTCTCGCTCTACTTCTCGTTCCACACCTGGAGCGGCACATTGCTTCCGCTCATCACCGTGCTCATCAGCACGATTTGGTCGGTCGGCCTGCTGTCGGTGCTCGGCTACACGTTCACGATTATCGGCAGCATGATTCCCGTCTGCCTGATTGCCTGCGGCTCTGCCTACGGCATCCACGTGATGACCCACTACTACATCGGGCTTGACAAGATTGAGGGCGAGATTACCAAGGAAAACCACGCGGGCGCCATCGCGTTCGCGCTCAAGGACGTGTGGGTGGCGGTGCTGCTCGCGTCCATCACGACGATTGCGGGCTTCATCTCCAACATCTCAAGCCCCCTGCGCCCCCTGCGCTCGTTCTCCATTTTCGCGGCGGCGGGCGTGGCGTTCTCGCTCCTGCTGTCCGTCACGCTCATTCCCGCGCTGCTCTACGTCACGCCGATAAAGAACGTGGGCAAGCACTGGCGCAACAAGGACCGGCTGAGCACGCGGCTGCGCGAACGGCTGGAAAAGCAGCTCGCGCGGCGCGGCGGCAAAAGCCCCGACGAGCAGAGCAGCGAGACGCTGTACAGCCTGTACCATTTCTTCGCGGGCAGCAGGCCGCGGCTCATCGTGTTCGTGCTGGTCATCGCGGTCCTCTCCGCGGTCGGCGTGAGCAGGCTCGTCGTGGACACCGCCATGGTCAACTACTTCCCCGCGAGCAGCAAGTTCCGGCAGGACCTCGCATACGTGGACGAGACGCTCGCCGGCTCGAACAGCATGTACTTCGTCGTCTCGGGCAAGGAGAAAGCGGCGGACGACAGCGCGGAGGCGGCGACCGATTACGGCGACTTCGACTTCTCCGGCGCGGACGCGGCGGACGACTTCGGTTTCGGCACGACGGACGGCGCGGACGACTTCGGCTTCGGCGGCTTTGACTTTGGCGACGAGGCGGCGGAAGCGCCGAAATCCTACTATATGCTCACCGACCCCGAAATCCTCAAGGCCGTGGACACGATGCAGAACTACATGCTCGCGCGGCATCCCGAAATCGGCAAAATCGTCTCGTTCACCACGTCAATCAAGCGCATGAACCAGGTGATGAACGTGCCGGTCGCGGGCGACGCGGACGGGCAGGCGCTCGAAGACACGCTCACGATGCAGCAGCTGCTCGAACTGCTCGGGCAGGCATACGCGGCGGCCGGCGGCGAGAAGGCGAACGCCAACGAGGTCGTCTACGAGCTGGAGAAGCAGCTCAACTACAACGGGCTCGACTACTACGAGATTCCCTACGACACCGAGAAATACCCCGTGGAGACGCGCGCCGCGCTCGCGGATTTGGTGACGCAGTACCTCTACCTGCTGTCGAGCGACTCCATCACGCGCTTCGCGGACGACATGACGAACCCCAAGGCAATCCGCACGCAGGTGCAGCTGCGCACGCACAGCACCGTGGACACGGGCAGGCTCATCGCCGACATCAAGGACTACGCGGCCAAGCACTTCCCCGACGGCTACGACATCGAGGCGACGGGCACCGCCGCGCTTGAGTACACGATGAGCAACCTCGTCATCAACAGCCAGATGATAAGCATCGTCTTCTCGCTGGTCGCCGTCTTCGTCATCATCGCGCTGTCGTTCCGCTCCGGCTGGGCGGGGCTCATCGGCGCGATTCCGCTCGGCCTGGTCATCCTGCTCAACTTCATGGTGATGGGCTACGCGGGCATCCGCCTCGACCTGTGCACGAGCATCGTCTCGTCAATCGCCATCGGCGTGGGCATCGACTACACCATCCACTTCATGGAGACGTACCAGCACGAGCGCGCGCGCACCAAAGACCTGGAGGTGGTCGCCAAGAACACCTTCCGCACGAGCGGCAAGGGCATCATCACCAACGCGCTCGCCGTGGGGCTGGGCTTCCTCGTGCTCGTGTTCAGCAAATTCATCATCCTGCGCTACATCGGCATCCTCGTGGCGGTGGTCATGTTCACCAGCTCCACGCTCGCGATGACGATTATCCCGGGGCTTCTGAACGCCTTTGACCCCAAGTTCATGTGGACGAAGGAAGAGAAAGAAGCGTACAAAGCAAAACTTGCCTCAGAAAAGGCAGCAAAATAACTGGAGGTATCTCTATGAAACTGACAAAACTGTTTGCGGCGGCAACGCTGCTCGCCGCGGGAACTGCCGCGTTCGCAATCGACGGCAGGGAAATCATGCAGAACGTGTTCGACCGCCAGAAGCCGGACTTCACCAAGGCGGCGGTGACGCTCACGCTGATTGAGAAAGGCGGCAAGGTGGCCGAGACGCGCAACGTGGGCGAGTACGGCCGCTGCAAGGACAACCTGAGCGACGTGGTGATGGTATTCCTCAGCCCCGCCTCGGTCAAGGACACGCGCTTCCTCCAGAAGGAGAACAAGGGCAAGGACGACGACAAGTGGATTTACCTGCCCGCGCTGCGCACCACCCGCCGCGTCGCCTCCTCCGAGGGCGACAAGGCCTTCGTCGGCACGGACTTCACCTACGACGACATGAGCAGCCGCGAGGTCGAGGACGACACGCACGAGCTTCTGAAAGAGAGCGAGGACAAGGGGAACTTCAAGGACCTGTACGTGGTCAAGTCAACGCCGAAAGACCCCAAGTCGAGCCAGTACCAGTACCGCATCTCATGGGTCACGAAGGACTCCTGGATTCCCACGTACATCGAGCTGTACGACAAGAAGGGCAAACTGCTCAAGGTGAACGAAATCAGGACCATCACGCAGAAGACGGGCAACAAGACCTACAACATCCCGAGCGAGAACGCGATGACCAACGTGCAGACCGGGCACAGCACCGTCCTCAAGATGGTGAACATCGAGGTGGACAAGCCGCTCCCCGACGGCTACTTCACGTCGAACTTCCTGAACACCGGGCGGCTCTAGCATGAGGGCGCGAACGATACTCCCGCTCGCGCTGGCAGGCGCGCTGCTTGCCGGCGCGGCCTTCGCCGACGACTTCGGATTCGACTTCGCCGACGACGGGTTCGACTTCGGCGATGACAGCGCGTCCTCCGGCGGGCTGGGCGCGGCGCTGTCCGCAATCAGCTGGAGCGGCGACGCGAGCCTTGAGGCCCGCGCCTACCTTGACCGGCGCGACGATGCCAACGAACGCTACGCCTTCCGCAACTTCCCCACCGCCGTGTTCCCCTCGCTCAAGCTGGGCATCGCCTACAGCGGCGCGTCCACGGACTTTTCGGGCACGGTCAAACTCGACCGCAATTCGCTCGGCGACTACCGCGCCGACCTCCTCGACGAGTTCACCGCGCGCGTCTACGTGAACGGCAACCTCCAGCTCGAAGCGGGCAAGATGAAAGTGGTCTGGGGCAAGGGCGACAAACTCCACGTGCTCGACAACTTCAACGCCAACGACTACACCGACTACATCATCCCCGACTACATCGACCGCCGCATTGCCGAGCCGATGTTCCGCGCCGTGTACACGACCGACGACGGCATCAAGTTCGAGGGCATCTACACCCCCACCATGACCGGCGACCGCTACGCGAC
>JAFLSP010000002.1:7939-25742 GCA_022510885.1 Treponema sp.
AAGTTCGAGGGCATCTACACCCCCACCATGACCGGCGACCGCTACGCGACGGACGACGATGATCCATGGCTTCCGAAGAAGATGAAGACGCTGGCAGGTAATATCACCTACCCCGACACCTTCAGGCTCAAGTACAGCCAGGCGGGCATCCGCTCGACCTTTACGGTCGGGCAGGTCGATTTGGGCGTGAGCTACTACTACGGGCACAACAAGCAGGTCTCCGTCAATCCGACCTTGCTGCTTGCAAAAGACGAAAATGCCCTGCACTACGACCGCATGCAAGTCCTCGGGCTTGAGGCGGCCACCGTGCTGTGGCGGTTCAACACGCGCGCGGAGGTCGCCTACAACCTGACCCCCGACACCGCCGGCGACGACCCCTGGGTGAAGAACAACAGCATCGGCTGGGTCGTCGGCTTCGACATCGACCTGCCGCTGCACAACATCAACGTGAACCTCCAGGACCAGGGCAGCTACATCCTGCGCAACGACAAAATCACCAGTCCTTACGACACGGACTACGACCCGAAAGACCGCTACACCAACAACAAGCTCGTGCTCGACGTGACCGACAGCTGGGACCACGAGAAGACCAAGCTCGACGTGAAGGCAATCTGGGGCATCGAGCGCGGCGACGTGATAGTCCTGCCCAAAGTGACCCGCACCCTGCTCGACGGCTTCGACGTCTCGCTGAGCGGCATGTTCATCTGGTGCAAGGACAAGAACAGCGAGTTCGACGGCTGGCAGCACAACAGCTTCGTCACCGTCGGCGCGCGCTACCAGTTCTAGACGGACAAGGCAGAACGCAAAAAGCCGCGCCGGTTTTCACGCCGGCGCGGCTTTTTTTACATCATGCGCTCGTGCGCCGCGCTACTTCTTCCCCACGCTCGCGTTCGCCTTGGCAATCTCCACGTCCGCCTTCGCGCCGGGGCGGGCGGCTACACGAGCAGCGTGTCTTTCGGCAGCGCGTCCCCGACGGCCGTGGTCTGCGCGGGAAGCCTGCGCTGCCGCGAGAACCTGACGGTCAGTTTCTCGCCGTCGTACCCCACGGTCGCCCTGCCGCTCCCCGCCGCCTTGCCCGCGAGGATGAGCAGGGAAAGCGGCTCCTCAATCTCGCGCTGGATGAGGCGGCGCATGGGGCGCGCGCCCATGCTCGGGTCGTAGCCGTGGTCGAGCAGGTACTCGCGCGCCTGCGGCCGCAGCGAGAGCGCAATCGACTGCTCGGCAAGGCGGGCCTGCAGCCCGGCAAGCTGGATGTCGAGGATTGCGCTCACCTGCGCGCGGTTCAGCGCATTGAACACCACCACGTCGTCAATGCGGTTGAGCAGCTCCGGGCTCATGATGCGCTTCAGCTCCTCCATCGCGCTCGCCTTGATGTCGCCGTAGGGCAGCAGCCCGCCGTCCGCCGCGGAGAAGCCGAGCCGCCGGTCCGCCGTAATCTCGCGCGCGCCCGCGTTCGAGGTCATGATGATGACCGTGTTGCGGAAGTTCACCGTATGCCCGAGGTTGTCGCTCAGCTCGCCCTCCTCCAGCAGCTGGAGGAGCAGGTTGAAGATGTCGGGGTGCGCCTTCTCAATCTCGTCGAGCAGGACGACGCTGTACGGCTTCTGCCGCACTTTCTCGGTCAGCACGCCGCCCTCGTCGTAGCCGATATAGCCCGGCGGCGCGCCCACCAGGCGGCTCGCGTTGTGCTTCTCCATGAAGTCGCTCATGTCCACGCGGATGAGCGCGTCCTCCGAGCCGAACAGGAATTTCGCGAGCGATTTTGCCAGCTGCGTCTTGCCCACGCCCGTGGGCCCCAGGAAGATGAACGACCCCATCGGCCGCGCGGACGAGGACACGCCCGCGCGCGCGCGGCGGATTGCGCCGGAAAGCAGGCTGACCGCCTCGTCCTGCCCGATGACCGTCTTGTGCAGCTCCGCCTCCATGCGCAGCAGACGCGCGCTTTCGTTGTCGTCCAGCTGCTCAAGCGGAATGCCCGTCACCGCGCTGATGACGGCGGTCACGTCCGCCACGCTCACGCGCTTTTTGACGCTCTCCACGTTGTTCTTCCAGTAGTTGCTGAACGTCTCAAGTTTCTGCTTCAGCTCGCGCACCTTGTCGCGCACCACCGCCGCGTGCTCGTAGTCCTGCCTGGCGACCAGCTGCCGCTTTTCCTCGCCCAGGTCCTCGATGCTCTTCTCCAGTTCGGCGAGCTGCACCGGGCGTTCCTCTTCCTGAATCTTCTTCGCGCTGCCCGCCTCGTCGAGGATGTCAATCGCCTTGTCGGGCAGGTGCCGCTCGGGCATATAGCGCGTGGTGAATTTGACGATTGCGGGAATCACGTCCGCGTCGTAGGCGACTGTATGGAATTCCTCGTACTTGCCCTTCAGCCCCTCAAGAATCTGCACGGCCTCCTCGGCGGACGGCTCGTCCACCTTGACGATTTGGAAGCGGCGCTCAAGGGCGGAGTCGCGCTCAAAATACTTGCGGTACTCCTTCCGCGTCGTCGCGCCGATAATCTGAATCTCGCCGCGGCTGAGCGCGGGCTTGAGGATGTTGCTCGCGTCCATCTGCCCCTCCGGTCCGCCCGCGCCGATAATCGTGTGCAGCTCGTCCATGAAGAGAATGATGTCGCCGCTGTCGCGGATTTCCTTCATCATGCGCTTCATGCGCTCCTCGAATTCGCCGCGGTATTTCGTGCCGGCTATCATCGCCGCAAGGTCGAGCGAGAGGACGCGCTTCTTGAGCAGGTTGCGCGGAACGTCGCCGCGCGCGATGTGCTGCGCAAGCCCTTCGGCAATGGCGGTCTTTCCCACGCCCGGCTCGCCAATCAGCACGGGATTGTTCTTGGTGCGGCGGCTCAGAATCTGCACGCAGCGGCGGATTTCCTGCTCCCTGCCGACCACGGGGTCCATGGCGTTCTCGCGCGAGAGCTGCGTCAGGTCGCGGCTGAAGTCCGACAGGAAGGATTTTTTCGGCTGGTTCGCGCCCGTGCGTCCCTGCTGCTGCTGGCTCGCCCCGTCCGTCCCGGACAAGTTTTTTATCATTGAGTGCGCGAATTCCTTTGCAGCCTGCTGGCTGTCCGACGCGCTCGAAAAATGGTTCTGCTGCACCGCCAACGCGGCATGGCGCGCCGCGTCCACGGGAATGCCCGCGCGCTCAAAGAACCGCCATACTGCGCTCTGCTCCTCACGCATGGCGGCAAGCAGCAGATGCTCCGTGCCCACGTAGTCATTGCGCAGTGAGCGTGACTCAATCGCGGACATATCGACCATCGTGCGCAGGCGGCGCGACGGGGGAAGCTCGCTCGGGTCAGCGGAAAACTGCTGTGCGGGCGGCAGGCTCTGCTCAAGGGCAAGCTGGAGCGAAAGCACGTTGATATGCAGATACTGCAAGAGGTGATAGCCAAGCCCGTCCGCGCTTTTCAGCAGCGCGAGGAGCACGTGCTCCGGCAACAATTCGGCACAGCCGCTTTTCCGTCCTTCGTCCTGTGCGAGCGCGACAATCAGCCGTTGCGCCCGCGGAGATAATCCTTTCATGCAAATCCTCTGTCTTATTTCCGTGCGACCTACATGGTCAGCCGCTCAAATGATTCCTGCATAATCACTGCGCGCAGCCGTTCGGTCTGGAGCGTCCTGTCTTTGGCGATGTCAGCGGGAAAGCGGAACGAGCCGTTTTTGAGCACGAACTGCAAGTGCCCGTCCTGAATGCGGTAAAGCAGGGCGCACAAGTCGCTGTCCGTCACGCCGCCCGCAATGCCCGCGTCCATTCCCCATTTGAGCTTACCAATACTATCGACCGCTTCGCGCAGGGGCATGAGCGACGCGAATCTCATCGTGGCGAAAGCGCGGCATACCGCGTCGCGCATCTCGGTCGGACGACTGCGCACGACCGCCTTGCGCTCCCGCCGCTCGCATTCCGCCGCATAGCGGACGGCGGAGACAACTGCCGCCATCTGGTCGAACTCGCTCCCAACCGCCGACTGCCGCGCGGAAATCTGATAATACGCGCCCAACGACGTGCCGCTGCCCTGCCCCGCGCCGAAGCAGGCCGCCACCTCAATGCCCTTCTCGCCCAACTCCGCCACCAAGTCATGCAGCGTTCCCGCAAAGGAAACGGACGGCAGATGCACGCGCGCGCTCACTTTCATGCCGCTGCCGCAGTCGAGCACCGACGAGGTGAGAAAGCCGAAATCGTAGCTAGCGGCAAACTGAAGCGACTTCTGGAGGTCCTCGTCAAGCTGACGGCACAGCGCGTAGGCGGCGTTGCCGTCCAGGCCCGCCACGAACGCGCTGATGCGCACATGGTCGTCCGTGTTGACCGTGCAGGCGACATTGCCGTCCGTGCGCATGACGATACCGCTGCCGGGCATCTCCTTTGCGCCCTCATCAATCACGCCGCGCTCGCTCAGGATTTTTGCCCCCAACTCGTCCAAGTCGCTCGCCGCAAGCGCATGGAACGACTCGGGATGCTCGCCGTGCGCGAACGAATCGAACACGAGCGCCTGCACATGCTCCGCGTCGTCGCGCGCAAAATGCGGGGGAAACGGATAATTCGCGAGGTTGCGCGCCAAACGGACGCGGGTGGAAAGCACCACGTCGTCCTCCGGGCCGGCGGCGGCATACCAAGCGTCCGTCCCGACGGAAGCACGCGCTTTCATTGCTCACCACCTGCCACGCACGGCTTTTCGAGCGCGCGCAGATAGTCGCGGTAAAGCGCTGCCTTCTCGTAGTCCTCGTTTTTGAGCGACTCCTCCAACTTGGTGCGCAGCACGATACGGTCATTCAAGACGGAGCGGAAATTACGCAGACGGTTGGGCATCCTGCCCGTATAGGCCCCGCTCATGCCGTGGTCCTTGAGAATCGCAGCAATGTCGTCTTTGAAAATAGCATAGCATTCTGGGCAGCCTGCCGTGCGCGACTTTTTTATGGAGGCCAGGCTCGTTCCGCAAACCGGGCACACCTGATTCGCCTCTTCAGCGAGCTTTCGAGAGATTTTTGCCAACTGCGCGAACAGTCCGCCCAGTGATTTTCCCAACGATTTCGGGTCGGGAGTCACACCGTGCTTGGCGGCACAGTCCATGCACAAGTTCAGCTTCCTATGGGAATCTTGCCCCATCTGCTCGATAAAAAACACCGCCGCGTTCGTATGACAAAAATCGCACACCGTCTCGCTCATCGTCCCACCGCCTTAAAAACACCGTACTATCAGTATAACACTTTTTCGGGCAAACGACTAGATTTTCCGCAGCGTGCCGATAGGTTTTTCCCTGCCCGCGCGCACTGCCGGAATCGCGCTGACCGCAAGGGAGAGCACGAGCGTGCCGCAGCCGATGACAATCAGCTGGCCGAGCGGCACGGAAAGCGGCACATGCTGCAAGTAGAACGCCGGGTCGAGCAGATGAATCTGCGCGAAGTCGGACGGTGACGCACCGCGCAAAAGATGGATGAAACGCGCGCCGCCGTTCACCACCCGCTCAATCGCGCGGATGCTCGCGTCGAAGTTGACCGCGCACAGCAGTCCCAGGGGAATGCCCGCAAGCACGCCTGCCGTACCCGCCACCAGTCCCGCCACCAAGAATGAAAGCGCGATGCCCTGCGTCGAGGCTCCGAGACTCTTGAGAATGGCGATTTCCCGGCGCCGCTCCATGACAAGCATGACAAGCGCACTTGAGATATTGACAGAGGCGACAAGGACAATCAGCAGCATGATGAACAGCAGCATAATCCGTGTGGAGGAGAAATTCTCGTACTGCGCAGCATTCAGTTCGTCCCAGCGGTAAACGCGCGTGTACTGCGGCACGACACGCTCCACCGCGCTCTGCACGCGCGCAAGGGCGAGGAAATCAAAGGCATCCGTCGTGAAAATTCCTACGCTTACCTCGCTCGATTGCGCAGGCAACATGTCAAATCCTGTCTCAAGCGGCACGAATACCCACAGCGCGTCCAATTCCTGATAGCCGCACGAGACGACACCGGCGACCCGAAGCGGCGTGATTTTTGGCACAATGCTCCCCGACCCAAGGCGACGTGCCGTAATCAGACGGAACGTGTCGCCAGCAGAAAGCCCCAACTGTTCCGCGAGTTTCTCGCCGATGACTGCCGCATTCTTCTGCCCAAGGCTCGCCTCCCCATCCGAGACCGTGAACAACTCGGTAAACGCGGGATTCGCCCTGAACACATCGCTGCGCACCGCACGGATGGTTGCCCCCATCCTGCCCCGTTTCCCCGCCGCAAGCCCGATGCCCTGCACCTCGGGATACGCCGCCGCCACGCCTTCCACGCGGGAAAGCCGTTCGGTAAGCGCGCTCAGTTCGGATTCACCCGGAGCCGTCTGCGCGAACGGATAGAGCACGCATTTGAGATGCGAACTGGAAAGCCCGATGATGCGGCTCGTAATGCCCTGAATCATGCCGTCCGAAACGGTAAGCACCATGACGAGCGGCACGAGGCTGATAGCGATGCATACGCACGCGCCGATGAGACTGCGCCGCGCGTTGGACTTCTTGCCCGTGCGAGGAAACAGCAGCCGCCATGCGAACGACAGAGACGCGCCCGTCCTCACGGCACACGCTCCACAAGCCGTCCGCCCACAATTGCGTAGCAGACATCGCCTTTCTTCGCCAACGTCATATCGTGCGTAACAAGAACGAGCGTCTTTTTATACGTGTCCGCCAACGAAAAAAGCAGGTCGCCAATCATCGCCGCATTCGCAGGGTCGAGGTTACCGGTCGGCTCGTCGGCAAGGATGACCTGCGGGTCATTGACAAGCGCACGCGCAACGGCGACCCGCTGCCGCTCCCCGCCTGAAAGCTGGCTCGGCAGATGATGCATCCGCGCGGCAAGCCCCACGTCGGCAAGCAGGCGCGCCGCCTTCTCGCGCGCCTCGTGACGGGGAACGCCCGCCATATACGCCGGCAGAAACACGTTCTCCAGCGCGGTAAAGTCCTTGAGCAGATAATGAAACTGAAAAATCAGCCCGAGGAAGCGCGCACGATAGTCGGTCAGCTCGGACTCGCCCAGCGCAGTGACCTCGAACGCGCCCACGCGCACCGTTCCCGCCGTTGCCGTGTCGAGCCCGCCGAGGATGTTCAAGAACGTGCTCTTGCCGCTTCCGCTTTCCCCCAGGATGACGGTCTTCGTTCCCGTCGCCACCGTCAGGCTCAAATTCTTGAGGATGGTCAGCGTCTCGCTGTCTGTTTTGTAGGTTTTCTCCAGATTCTCAATCGTGATGATGTCACTCATCGCGCAACACCTCCGCAACGGTCATCTTCAGCACGCCACGGCTCGCCACCCAGGAAGCGAGCAGAGCCGAGAAGATACCGAAAATCGTAATGACAAGCACTTCGCCCGGGATGATGCGCGGAGGAATGTTGCCGTAAATCAAGTACATGGGATTCTCGCGCAGGTACGCCGCGGACTGCGGCGACACGAGCATGAGACCGAACCGCTGCACGGCGTAGACGAACTTCGACATCAGCGAGAACACCGTGTTCATACGCACGCTCAGCAGCAGACCGAGCGCAAGCCCCGGAATCGCCCCGATAAAACCGACCAAAAATCCCTGCGTCACGAAAATAGACTGAATAAGCGGCGGCGAACCGCCGAACGCACTCAGCACCGAAATCTCCTCGCGCCGTTCATAGACCATCCTGCGCATGCCGTTGAAAATATTGATACCGACCACCACGAAAATCAAGAACACGAGCACCATGAGCATATTCTTCTCCACGCGCAAGGCGCCGAAGAACGAGCGATTGTACTGCTTCCAGGACTCTGCCCGTGCGCCGGGAAATTTGTCCTGTATGCGGGCGATGACGCGCGCATCATCCGCCGTGTCACGCAGCTTGATGCCGTAGTGCAACTCCGCACCCGTACCGAAGTACCTCCGCGCATCATCCAGGCTGATGAACGCATACGCCGCGTTGATGTCCGCGTAGCCCGTATGAAAAACGCCCGTCACCGTAAACACGCGGTCGGACGACACCAAGTCCACGTCATTCCCGCCCGAAAGCGCGAGCAGCGTAACATGATTTCCCACATACAGTCCGAGTCGCTCGGCAAGTTTGCTGCCCACCACGATTGCGTTCTCGGGCGACAAGTCGAACGCGCCGCGAATCATACGCAACTGCGCACGGAATCCCTCGTCAAGCGAAAGCTGCCGCTCGCTCACGCCGCGGATAAGCGCGGCTGACTGTCGCTCGCTCTCGCCAACAAGCAAGCCTTGAGCCTCATAGAACGGCGTCGCCACCACGATGTCCGCATCCTCGGCACAGAACCGCCCGAACGCCCCGCTGTCTGCGCCATCCACGCGCACATGGTATGAACTGATTTCCATAATTGCGTCGATGAAGCTCAGCTGAAAGCCATTCATCACGCTGATAACAGTAATCAGCGTCATCACGCCGAAACAGATGCCGAGCGACGCGAGAAACGACGTGACCGCCGAGCGACCTTTCCGGTCCACGCGAGAAAACCGCCACGACACGAACAGCACCCACCGCAGCGAAGCAATCATGCTAGTGCGCAAAATTCCGTCTCCTCACTTCCGTTCCGCCCGCCGAAACGATTTCCTGCACTTTCGCGCCGTCCTCGTAGCGCGCCTGCACGACAAAATCACCGTCAAAATACATCGTCTCAGTATACACGTTTTCGCGCTCATATACAGTACGCATCCGCAGTTTTTCATTCTCATAGTACGAAACATCGGGCTTTGCGCCACCCGCACCGTCATAGTCGTAAAACCGTTTGATGACCTCCGTCTCGACCTTCTCCCTGCCCGTCGCCGTTTTGCCGTAGTGATAGTCCGTCGTCTCCTCGGCAATCAAGCGACGCTCGTCGTCATACGCCCACACGATTTTTTTGTCGCGCACGAGCTTAGGCGGGTCGTCCGCGTAGCGCGAATCATCCGAATGGGGATGCTCGTAGTGAGATATTTCACGCCCGATGGCAGAACCGCCCTCGTCGTAGTCGGTTACAATGCGCCGCTCGTCCTCGGCGGTTTCCTCCGTCATCTGATACGGCAGCGACGCCCCGTCATGGTAGGCGTAAGTCCGCGTCGAAAGCAACTGCAAGTCGCGCGAGGAAGCGCCGATGCTGAACCGTTCCTGCGCGGTCAACCGATTTTCGCCGTCAAAATGCCGCCGAACTGCCAAGCCGCCTGCCTCGTCGGTTACAATCCTGCCGTCGTCACGCGCGCGCACGGAAAAATGCTCCTCGCCGTACACAAGCCGCCTAAGCCGCCCGCCGCTGTCGGTAAAATGCGCAGCGGCAACATCGTCATTCTCGTCAATACCTAGGTCGTCGCGGTTGTCCAGCTCCGCAAGCAATTCCTCCGCGACGTTCGGCGGTACATCTCCGTCATCAAGCGAATTGTCGAATCCGCTGCCAACGTTTTCTGTCAGCCCTAGCATGGCACGGGTATGCTCCCTGTCGGGGCAGGAAACGGGCAGTCCCGTAACGGAGGCAAACAGGCGTTGCAATGAGGACTGCGAAAACATGGGCAGCGGGAGACATAGCACCGCGCTCAGGACGAAACGACGCACACGCTATCCCAAAAACTCATCCGCATAAGAAACGGGGTCGAACGGACGGATATCGTCGTAGCCCTCGCCCGTGCAGACGAATGCCACGGGAATGCCGAATTCTTTTCCCACGGTAAATGCCACACCACCTTTCGCAGTGGAGTCGTATTTGGTCAGCACAACCGCGTCCACGCCGACCGCCTCATGGAATACCTCCGCCTGCCGCACCGCGTTTTGCCCCGTGGTCGCGTCAATGACGAGCAGTTTTTTGTAACAGCCCTCGTCAGCCTTGCTCCGTGCCACACGGTCGATTTTTTGCAACTCGCGCACAAGGTTGTCCTTGTTATGCAGGCGCCCTGCCGTATCCGCAAGCACGAGCGCGCCACCTTTCGCCCGCGCCGCATCCGCTGCGTCAAACACCACCGCAGACGGGTCGCTGCCATGCTGATGGCTTACCACACGGATACCGAGCCGCTCGCCGTGCATCTCCAGCTGCTCTTCCGCCGCCGCACGGAACGTGTCGGCCGCCGCGAGAATTACGTTGCCCGTCCGCGCGAAGTGTTTGGCGAGTTTCGCCGCCGTAGTCGTCTTTCCCACGCCGTTTACGCCCAAAAGCATATACACCGAAACCTTATCCGCCTCTGGCGCAAGCACCGTCGCCTTTGCAAAGTCGAGCAGCATCGCCTTGAGCTCAGCACGGATGTCGTTTTCTTCGGTGAGCCGCTTCTCCGCACAGATGTCCCGCAGGTCGTCCGTCAACTGGAACGCCAGTTTCGCACCGAGGTCGCCTTCCACAAGTGCGTCAGTCAGCTCATCAAAAAACGCGTCATCAACTTTCTTTCCACTGAAGAGCGAGCGGAGCTTTTCCGCAAATGATAGTTTCGCCATTATGCTGCCTATTCCGTTGCCATTTCGTCTAATCCGTCCGATTCCACCGACTCTCCGTCAGCCGAATCCACCATTATCTCCTCTGCGCCAACAACAGGTTCTGTCGCTCCAAGCGCAGAAATATCGCGTCCGTCCGTGCGCGCCGCAGCAGGCAGGACTTGGTTCGCTGCCCACAAGTAGCGCACCAACTCGAATACCGCCCACGCTCCGCAGGCAATGGAAATGCCCGACGCAATATACCCGCGCGTCTGCCATTTTTTCGCCTCATCATACGAGCCACGTCCCATGGCGTAGGCATTATTCGCCACCGTGAAATTACCCGTGCAGTAGAACGTGAACGGCAACGAGCAGATGAGCGCCGTATATGCAGTATACATCCAACGCCGTCTTTTATCAATGTTCGCCGCGCGGTCAAAGGGCTTTGCGTCCACCATGAGGTCTGCGCCGTCCTGCGCAAGGCTTTCGGGAATATAGAAAAACGCGCCCGGCGCATTCTTCTCCTCCCCCGCCGTGAACACACCAATCACCGCCTTCCCGTTCACCGCCACGCGCGCCGCCCTGTTTTCCCCGTCAACGTCCTGTCGCTCAAATCCCTTGGGATAGAAAATGCCGTCACGTGCCGCCTTGAGCCGCAGGTTCAGCACACCTTCCGAAGCAGGGGTCAACGCGACCGCAATGCGATACCGCTCATTGCCCTCATATTTGTAGGTGAACGATGCGGTCTCATAGCCCTGCGCTGCCACGCTTATCGTATGCACGGAAGCATCAACCTGCAAGGACTCAGGAATTGAGGTGTAGACCATGCCGTCCAACGTGAGCGACGCGGATATCGCCGCTTCCTCGGGCGTGACCTCAAAGCGAAGGATGACGGGCAGACTGTTCGCAATCGCGGGAACGAGCTTCTGCACGATGCGCTCCGCCAAATCCATCTGGTCGCCCACCGTGCCCACCTCCATCACAGAACCGACACGCCGCGCACCCGGGTACACGTACAAATCGACCGACACCGCAAGGTAGTCGCCGTAGCCCGTAATCGAGCCGGAGAGCACGCCGTTGATGCCCGCGCCGGCAACCTCTTTCTCATATACGCGGCTCGACAAGCCTTCCGTAAGCGCGGAATCCGACGGCGAAAACAAAGCCGTGCTGTCATTGCGGTAAATCGTTACCGTCTCGTTCTGCTGCCGCTCCTCGTCATCAAAAAAAAACGGAAACCGCCACCCGCGCCGCTCCTCCGAGGCGACATCCTCACCGCGCGCGACTGCCTCTTCACGCTCGATTTTCGGCCGGAACTCGTCTCGAACTTCTTCTGCCGCCGCAAGATTCTCGTCGATTTGCCGCTGGATAGCGTCGATTTTTTCCTGCGCCTGCTCAAGTGCCCTGGCAAGTTTTTTCGGCTTGTTGTGGGTCAGCACAAGCGCGTCGCGTGCCTGATATTCCCGGGAAAGCTGCAAAAACAGCGAGAGCCGCTCGGTCTGCAGCGTGTCAAGCCGCCGGTCGAGCAATTCCTGACTAGGAAGCATGCGCGTTCCGTCAATCGAAATCTGCTCAAGCAACAACTGCGGCAGGACCGACGCAAAGTGCGACGCAGACAATGAGGGGGCGTTTTTCTGCGCGAGCGTGAATGCCTGTGCCGCAAGCACCCAGGTCTCCGGCTCCGCACCAAAGCAGACCGCACCGAGCAGGAACACAAACGCAAGGACGCTACATCTCTTCGTCACCGTCGTCACCACCGACCGGCAATCCTTTCCACTGCGCCTGCAAGTACGCATCGATAAACGGGTCGATGTCGCCGTCCATGACCGCCTGAATATTGCCCGTCTCATGCTTAGTGCGGTGGTCCTTGACCATCGTGTACGGCTGAAAGACATAGGTGCGGATTTGGTTTCCCCAGGAAATATCCTTCTTCTCCGCGCCGAACTTGGCGTTCTCCTTTTCCTTTTCCTCTTTGTAATGCTGATAGAGCTTCGCGCGCAGCATACTCATGGCGGTGGCACGATTCATCAACTGACTGCGCTCGCTGTCACATTGCACGACGATGCCCGTAGGAAGGTGGGTAAAGCGCACGGCAGAATCCGTCTTGTTCACGTGCTGGCCGCCCTTCCCCCCCGAGCGGAACGTGTCCACGCGCAGGTCTTCCGGGCGAATGTCCACCTTAATCGTGTCGTCAAGCACAGGGAAGATGAACACCGACGTAAACGAAGTATGACGACGCGCGTTCGCGTCGAACGGAGAAATACGGATAAGGCGATGCACGCCCGCCTCGCCCTTGAGGTAGCCGTACACGTAGTCGCCCGAAATCTGAATCGTCGTGCTTTTGATGCCGCCCTCGTCCTCCTGAATGTCCACCGTCTCCATCCTGAAGCCGCGCCGTTCCGCCCAACGGATGTACATCCGGCTCAGCATATACGCCCAGTCGCAGGCCTCCGTGCCGCCCGCGCCCGCATGAATCGTCAGGAAACAGCCGCTCTTGTCCACCTCGCCCGAAAGCAGATTGAGGATGCTTTGCCGCTCGAATTTCTCCCGTGCCGCGTCGTACATCTCGCGCAGCTCGCCCTCCACGCTCTGGTCATTGCCCTCAATGCCCAACTCGTACAGCGCTTCCATGTCGCTCACGGCGGCAAGCAGCTCACGCCATGGCTCGACACGTCCCTTGAGCAACTTGATGTCATTCATCACTTTCTGCGCCCGCTCGGTATCGCTCCAAAAATCGCTCGACGCAGACAACGCCTCTTTCTCCGCTATTTGCCGGTCAATCGCGTCCGGGTCAAAGACGCCCCCAAACATTCATGATGTCTTCTTTTAGCACCGCAATCGGCTCTTTCATCTCCTCCAACATACAAGCCTCCTAGAAAAATGATGACGAACGCCCTGCGGATTACGATTCCCCGGGCAACTGATACAAATCCAACGTTGACGCTATCCATTTCCGCGAGACGACGGGAGCCGCCTCCTCGACGAGCAGAAACAGGTTAAGCGCCTGCCGATAATCCCTGCGGAAATAAAACGACTCGGCGAGGTAGAAAATAGCGCGGTCTGTCACGTCGTCCGCACGGTTGACGCTCAAAAAACGCTGTAGCTGGTCAGCCGCGTTCCTGTAATCCCGGCGAATGAAATAGTCCTTGAGAATCTCGAAAAGATAATAGCCATCCCCGCCAAGCGGCTCGACCAAATCTTCCTCAAAGATATACGGGGCAAGCGGCTCGATGCGACGCTCCGCGTGCACGCCCGCAAGCTCCGCCCCCGCCGCGAGTACCTCGCCACGCAAAGGATTGGGCTTGCGGGACTTCTCCAGCATCGCAAGATAAGGCAAGGGAACTTCGCGCAACTGCCCTGCGGCATACTGCTTTTCCGGCGCGTTTTCCGCCTCGTCCCGTTCCTCTATAGGAGACCGCCGCGCACGAATGCCCACGACGGTCGCATTGATGGACGGCAGCACCACGTCATACAGCGCACCGTCCGCTGTCCGCGCGACAACCACGTAGTAATATTCCTTGTAATCCGTCAACCGGTCTACGAAAAACGTCGAGTCAGGCTTGACCTGTGCAACCGGACTCAACGAAGCGACCTGCTGCCGCGCTGAAAACGGCTGCGTTCCCCTATAAATCAAGATTGCGGCGGCAGAGAATCCCTGCGGCAATTTCCAACTGACCCGCACCTGCGCGTCGGTAACGTAGGTGGTCGCAACATTCTTGACGACAGGACGCACGTCCACGTCCTGCGCGAACAACGCGCCGCAAACGAGAAAAACCGCGCCTATGATTGGCAGCCGCCGAATATTCATGCCCATATCATGCACCAAAACGACGGAAAACACAAGGGTTATTCAATGCTTCTGATTAAATCCACGATGGCGGGCGTGCGCACAAGCCCGAGTTTTTCCGCCGTGCTGCGGTCGTCTTTCGGCTTCTTGCCGCCTTTCTTTGCGGGCTGACCGTTCTCATCGGCGGCGGGAGCGGTATCGGCGACGCTGCCATCCTCGGCGGGCATGGACTTAACCAATACCTCATCGCCCACGTTCACGCGGTCGTAAAATCCTTTCTGCCGCAGTTTGCCCTGCGCAATCTCCTCGCCCACGCGCGTCACCGTAATCGTGCCGAGCGCGTCGTCCTTGCCGAATTCCACGCCGGGCGAACCGTCCTTAGTACGCACCGCGCCCGCCTTTATCACGTCGAGCACGGCGTTCTCCGCCATTCCCTCGACCTTCCCTATATCGACGAGCACTTCGTTCACGCTGCGCGCAATGATTTTTCCGCGCACGGGAAGCATATCAAGGATGTTGCGGCGAAACGAGCGCAGCACAGACGCATATTTGTCGTTGCCCGTGCGGAACGTGTTGAACCGCGCCACCTCAACGCCCGTGCGCGCCGAGTAGACCACCGCGTCAAGGGCGACCTCACGCGCGGTCTCGTCCACGCTCAGCAGCACGAAATAGTCCATGCCGCCCGTGCGCGCAAGCCGGAACGCCTCGCCGTAGCCGCCGACCGGCTGGTTGCGCACCTCCACGGACGTAATCGCCACGCCATTGAAGATGTCGCGGAGCATCTGCGCGGAGATGTGCTCGACCTCGCCGTGGAGCAGCTGCACGGGACTGTTCGCGTAGTACAGGCCGACGTGCCAGCGCGTCTTGTCAAGGTAGAACGGGTCAATGTCCCAGGCAGTGTTGAGCGAATACTTGAGCAGCGAGTCGTATGCCTCAATCGTGTCCGCCATCTTGATTTTTCGGTAGCGCTCCGCGTCGTCCGTCTCCGCGACTGCCTGCCCGTGCTCGCTGATGAACTTGAGCTGCTGTAAGTACAACTCGTTCAGCCCCGCCTGCGAGAGCAGCGCGGCGAATTCGGTGCGGGCGCGCTCGTTGTTCGGGTCAATCTTGAGCGCGCGCTGATACTCGTAGCGCGCCTCCTCGCCCATGAACAGCTTGGCATAGTCGCGCCCTTTTTTCAAATGATATGCCGACCACTGCGCGCGTCGCCGGTCTTCCACCTGCGTCGTCTGCGTCACCAGCAGCTCCAGTGCGGCGCGCATCACCTCGTCGTTCTCGTCAATCGTGAGCGCGGTCGCCCAGGTGGCGATGGCATCCTCGTTTTTGCCCTGCTTGGTCTGGCACAGTCCTTTCAGATACCAAGCGGAAATCGTCTTGCGCTCACGCGCAATCAAATAGTCGCAGATGTCCGTCACCTCGTCGTACCGCGCCTGCGCGAACAGCACCGAGGCAAGCAGCACATACGCCTTGGTGAAATCACCGTTGATTTGCACCGCCGCGCGCGCGCGCCGCTCCGCCTCGTCAAGGTTGCCGGCACGCGCCGCAAGGTAGGCGGCAAGGTAATGCACCTGCGCGTCGCCGCTGTGAAAATGCAGTGCCTGCTGCACATACTCCTGCGCGGCGGCATCGTTGCCCGTCTCCGCCGAGAGCAGCGCGAGCGAGAGCAAGGCCTTGCGGTTGTCCGCCTGCCGCTTGAGCGCGTCCACGTAGCGGTTTTTCGCCGCATCGTACCGCCCCGCAAACAGGTCCAGCTCCGCAAGCCCGAAGCGCGCCTGCACGTCATTCGGGGCTTTTTTGAGCATCGCGTCGAACACCGCGCGCGCCTCGTCAAGCCGCCCCGTCGCGATGTAGGCAAGCCCGCGCAAATTCTGGATTTCCGCCCGGTCCCGCGCGTATTTCTCCGCGCTGTCAAGGTACGTAAGCGTCAGGTTGTAATCGTCCAGCTCATACGTCACCTGCGCGAGGTGCAGCCATGCGTCGGCATAAGACGCATTGAGGCGCAGCGCCTCGTGGAAATCCTCGCCCGCGCCGTAATAGTCGCCCTGCCGCTGCCGCTCAAGGCCACGCTCATAGAACTGCCGCGCCGTCTGTGTCTGCGCGCCCACGACAGCACACGCCACACACAACGCGAGCACCATTCCTATCTTCCGCATATCTTTCATACCCACCCCACCGTATGCTTAGTCTTCCTCGCGCTCCTGCCCGTCCGCCTCATCGTGGCGGATGACCTTGATAAGATTCACGCGATGTCCTTCCATATCCTGGATAATGAATTCATAGTTGTTCCAGCGGATGCTCTCCTCGCTCGCGGGAATGCGCCCGAACAGGTCGAGCACGAAGCCGCCGAGCGTGTCGAATTCCTCCGTCGGGAACGTCGAGGCGATGCGCTCGTTCAGGTCGTCCAGGTTGACCCGCGCGTCGCACAGCCACTCGTTCTCCTTGCCCACCGTCACGATGTCCTCATGCTCCTCGTCGAACTCGTCCTGGATGTCGCCGACGATTTCCTCGATGATGTCCTCCATGCAGACGATGCCGCTCATGCCGCCGTACTCGTCAATCGCGATGGCGATGTGGATGTGCCGCCGCTTGAACTCGCGCAGCAGCGCGTCGATTTTCTTGGACTCGGGAACGAAATACGCCTTGCGCACCGCGAGCTTCAGGTCAATCGCCTCCTTCTTGGCGAAGGCCTTAATCAAGTCCTTCACGTACAGCACGCCCACCACGTTGTCAATCGAGTCCTCATAGACAGGAAAGCGCGAGTGACCGCTCTCGGCGATTTTCTCCAGCAGCTCGTCCTGCGGCGTGTCGAGCGAGATGAAGTCCACGTCGATGCGCGGAATCATCACCTCCTTGACCGAGGTGTTGGACAGGTCCTCGATGCCCTTAATCATGTCCTTCTTTTCCTCAATCAGGATTGCTTCTTGTGCCCGGTCAGCGCCCGTAAACGACCCTGCCGGGCTGCTAGAGTGAGGGTCTCCGTCTTTGCTCTTGCCAAACCTAAAAAAACTCATGCGCGTCCGCACGTTCCCGTGCCTTCCTCCTTTTCTATAATGCGCTCATCAGCGAATCCGCGCAAGACGGATTCCTGCAATTTCAGCATCTCATCATCCGGCTCCCTGCCCGGCTCGACGTGCGCCTCGCCGTGGTCGTAGCCGTTCAGGTGCAGCGTCCCGTGGATAAGCAGACGCTTCAGCTCCTCGTCCGCGTCCACGCCGAAGTACGCCGCATTCCTGGGCAGCGTCTCAAGGCTCACCGCCATGTCGCCCATGCGCCGCCACGCCGCTCCGTCCTCATCCGCGTACTCCCCGCCGTCCTCAAAGGAAAGGATGTCGGTCGGCTCATCGATGCCGCGGAACTGCCGGTTCAGCGCGCGGATGAACGCATCGTCGCAGAACAGCACGGAGATTTCCTCCCCGTCATACCCGAGCGCATCGAGCGCACGGAGCAGGAACGGCTCGACCCTGCCAAGCCACGACGGCGGCTCCAGCGGCTCCTGCACGGACACGAACACACGGCTGCTCATGCTTCCCCGTCTTCCGCCGGCTTCTCGCTCGCGGGAACGGCGGGCTTCTCTTTGTCGCCTTCCGCCGATTTCTCGCCCGGCTTCTCCTCGCCGGGGTCCTTCTGGTTCGGGTACTCAATGCGGCTGTGGT
>JAFLSP010000002.1:25842-27727 GCA_022510885.1 Treponema sp.
CCCGGCTTCTCCTCGCCGGGGTCCTTCTGGTTCGGGTACTCAATGCGGCTGTGGTAGTAGCCGGCAAGAATCTGCACGAAGGACTCGCGGATTTTGGTCAGGTCGCCGAAAGTGAGCGGGCAGTTGTCCAGCTGATGGTGGTCAATCTTGGACTGGATGAGCGTCTGGATGAACTTGTCGAGGCGCGGGACGGACGGCTTGTCGAGCGTGCGGCAGGCCGCCTCCACCGTGTCCGCAATCATCACCACCGCGCTCTCCACCGACGACGGCGGGTTGCCCGTGTACGCGAACGACTCGGGGCTGACGTTCGGGTCCTTCTGCTTCGCCTCGTTGTAAAAATACGCCATCACGCTGTTGCCGTGATGCTCGCTGATGATGTCCACGATGCGCTTCGGCAGGCGCAGCTGATGCGCTTTCTCCACGCCGCGCTTGACATGACTGCGGATAATCGACGCGGACAGCGACGGATTGATGTCGTCGTGCTTGTTCCCGCCGCCGCCCTGGTTCTCCACGAAATACTCCGGCTGGTCCATCTTGCCGAGGTCGTGGTAGTACGCGCCCACGCGCGCGAGCAGCGCGTTCGCCCCGATTGTCTTGCAGGCATTCTCCGCGAGGCTCGCCACCAGCATGCTGTGGTTGTACGTGCCGCTCGCCGTCAAGAGCATCTTGCGCATGACCGGCGTGTTCAGGTCACTCAAGTCCATCAGGCGGAACACCGATGCCGTGTTGAGCAGCGACTCCAAGGGCGTGAGCAGGCCAAGGACGAGGATTCCCGAAATAAAGCCGTTGAACGCCACCCCGAGCATCACGAACGGCGCGTCCGAGAACGTGTCGTTGAACATCACCTTGCACATCGCCATGAACACCACGTTCAGCACGGCGAGCATGATGGACGCGAACACGAGGTCAATCCGGCGCTCAATGTGGCGGACGATGCGCGCCGCGCACAGGCAGGAGGCAATCGTGAACAGCATCGGCACGAGCTGGAAATGCGCCGCCGCCAGCACCCCGAAGCCGAGCAGCAGCGAGAAATAGAGCGCGGATGTCTGCCCGAACAGGATGGCGACCAAAAACACGCAGAGCACCGACGGGACTGCCACCGGCAGCCGGTACGCCGTCTGAAACACCGGCGACTTGCCCGCAAACGCCGCCACCGCGAACACGACGATGAACAGCACCGCCTCAAGCACGATTTCCTTCAGCTCCGCATGCCTGCCGAGCAGCCCCGGCGAGAACAGCACGAACCAGAACGCCGCCACGAGCAGCAGGAACAGCACGCAGTCCGCAAAGGCACGGTAGTCAATGTACGCGGGCGAGACCGCCATCTTGCGCAGCTTGAGGTAGTCCTCCTCCGTGATGGGGAAGCCCTTGCGGATAACCTTCTCGCCCTCCTCAATCGCCACCGGGAACAGCTCGTCGGCGCTCATCGACTTGGTGGCATAAATCGTGCGGTCCGCCACCTGCCCCACCTCGTAGTCCTCAACCATGTAGGACGCCACCGTGTCCGTCGTGGAGGCATCGAGGTAGACCACCGCGACCGCCGCCGCGAACGCCACGAAAAACACCACGAGAATGCGCCACCTCGCCACCACGTAGCCCGCCGCCGTCCGCCACAGCGAAACGACAGGCGGAATCTTCTCACTGCTCGTCTTGCTCATATCCGTATGTCAGTATTGTACCCCCAAACGCCCAGAAATGCAACCGATTTCGCGCGGAGGCGCACGGCGCGGCGCGGACACGCAATCCGAGGCCTCCGACGCGCGCCCGTCACTCGCGGGCAGCCCATCTTCCCCACCAAATTCCTTCACCGCACGCGCGGGGAACGAATCTGCCGGCGTTTCTGCCTGCTTCCCGGCTTGCGGGAACACTTCAAACGCCGTTTCTA
>JAFLSP010000002.1:27827-34335 GCA_022510885.1 Treponema sp.
GCCGGCGTTTCTGCCTGCTTCCCGGCTTGCGGGAACACTTCAAACGCCGTTTCTACTCACTCCCCGACCTGCGCGGACACTTCAACTGCCATTTGAACCCATTTCCCCAACGGCGCGGGCGCATCCGGCTGCTAGGGGTTCAGCTCCCACTCGCCGTACTCGTCCACGATTTCGGTCTTGAGGCTCTCCATGGGCCGCCAGACGACGCTGATGGTGAAGCGCGGGCTGAAGTCGTAGTACTGGCGGCCGCCGTTGCGGCTGGAGTCGAAGTGGTCGTTCGAGGCGGTGATGAGCTTGGGGCTGATGCTGAACGTGGCGGACAGGTCCCAGTCGTGCAGGTCGTGCGTCACTTTTATGTTGAAGCTCTTGAGCTTGAAGTTGCTGTTCTCGCGCTTGGCGGTGTCGAAGAAGTTGAAGGAGTCGATGAGGTCGGTCAGCGGGTTGAGCCGCTGCTGCTCGTCCGAGTACGTCTTCACGTAGCGGTAGATGGAGTCGTTGCGGCTTTCCGCGCTGAACGTGATGTCAAGCGCGCGGTTGATTTTGAACGTGAACGCGGGCACGAACTTGAAATAACTGTACGTGGGGCGCAGGCAGTCGTACACGATGCTCGTGGACAGCGACGGGGCGAACGCGACGCGCTCCGACCACCAGGTGAAGTTCTTGGTGCCGCTCGTGTAGGCAAGGCTCAGCGAGTACGGCTGGAACGACTTCTCCGCCTGCGGCACCCAGCCCTTGGCGGCGTCGAAGTCGTAGCCGGTCACGTAGCTCATCGTGTAGGCAAGCTGCACGCCGTAGCCGGACAGCGAGAGGCGGAAGCTGTCGTGCTCGTCCTCCTCCAGGCTGTACGTCCAGGACTGCGTGAGCTTGAGGCGGTCGCCGAACAGCGAGACCGCGAGCGACTGCGACAAATCCTCCTTTATCCAGGTGGGGTCATCGGCGCTCGTGCGGTGGATGCCCGTGCCGATGGAGAAGGTGGTGTACGGGAACGTGAGCGAGAAGATGCCGCTGTAGCGGTCCACGAGCGGCGGCAGCTGCGTGGTGAGCGAGAGCTTCTGCCCGAAGTCGCCCTCCTTTGCCGCGAGCACGAGATTGAGGTTGTGCACGGTCATGCACTCCTCGTCGGTCAGGTCGGTGGTCAAAAACTCCCACTCCGGCTCGTCGGGGTCGTCGCTGATGTACTTGGTCTGTATCATCTTGACGGTCGTGTTCCAGGTGAGCGCGGTCTCCGAAAAATACTCGCTGTAGTACAGCGGGCGCAGCGTAAAAGCGTTGGTATTGGTCAGGTCGAGTTTGCGCGCGTTGAAGTCGGCGTTGCGCGTGGAGCGCACCGCGCTGTCCGTGTCGTTGATGGTCGGGTGGTCCTGGAAGACCGGCTCGAACGTGAGCGTGTCGGTGAGCGAGACGAACTGCCCGCGGTAGCCGAGCGCGGACGTGAGCGAGGTGGGCGCGGAGGCGCGGTAGAACGTAGCCTGCATGTTGTTCCAGTCAAAGTCCTCGGGCGCGGCAAGGTTGGCCGACGCATAGGAAAACTGCGAGGTGAAGTCGGCGGTCACGGCGTAGTCGAGCCGGTAGGACAGGTCAGGAACGTCGGTCCGCGCGGGTACGGTCGTGGCAAGCAGCGGCAGCGCGCTCTCGCCGAACAGCGGCTCGGGCGCGTCATCCTCCTCCGGCCCTTCCTCCTCGGTCGCTTCCGTATCGGTCTCCTCCGTCTCCCCGGCTTCCTCCTCCTTCGGGTCGGGGTCGATGTCGGCGGGCGGCTGCATGAACGCGGGGGGCGAGGCGGAGGAAGCGGACTTGGCGGCGGGCGGGTACTGCACGAGCGTGCCGGCAAGACGCACGGTGGTCTTGAACGGCGTGAGCTGCGAGGGATGGTAGAACTTGCGCTCCGGGCTGTACGTGCTGTAGTAGTCCTCGTTGGAGAGCGTCGTGTTCGTCTGCGCGGAGAAGATGAGCGAGGACGAAAAATTCGACACGGACAGCGACGAGACATAGGGCATAAGGGATTCGGGCAGCGTGAACGTGTACGAGCCGTCAAGCTGCCAGGTGAACGACGAAATCTCGCTGATGGTCGGCTCCTCCGTGTCCGACGAAGCGCCGGACATCAGGTAGCTGAGCCAGTCCATCGTCTCGGCGCGGTTGCTGAAGTCGTAGTCGAAGTAGGGGTCGGAGTACAGCGGCAGCGAGAGCGTGAGCGGCAGCGGCTTTGCCAGCGTGAGCCTGAACGCGGCGGCGTAGCGGAACGGCAGGGTGACGCCCATGAAATTGGACGAGTCGGCGTAGGACGCGCCGCTTGCGGCATAGGGCAGGTAGGTCGCGCCGTCCTTGAAGATGGTGTTGCTCCAGCCCAGCCGCAGGTTGCCGTCCAGCTCCGTGATGACCTCGTTCGGGCGGAACACGCCGTCAAGCCCGACCATCACGCCGAGGTTCGCGTAGTAGTCCGCCATCACCTTGAGGTAGGTCGTGGTGTCGCCCGTGTAATTCCTGCCCAGATTATGCAAGACGAGCCCCTCGCGCCGCTGTTCCTTGAGCGTGTTGTTTTTCATCAGGCTCAGGAACTGGAAATTGTCGTCACTGTCGCTGCTGCTCGTTCCCAGCGGGCGGTTCGCCTCCACGTTCGTGCGCGCGTCCAGGGGCTTGCGCCCGATGAGGTAGGTGGTCGTGTTGATGTAGTAGCCCTCGCGGTTGCGGTAGCCGAAGGCGGGGTTGAAGACAAGCTCGTCCTTGGGGTAATAGAACACGGGCAGATACAGGAGCGGCGCGCGTCCCACGAAGAAAACGGCGTTCAGCAGCGCGAACTCGCCGCCGGGAAGCATCCAGATGCGGCTTGCCCTGATGCGCCAGTGCGGGTCGTCGTCATCGCAGAACGTGAGCGTGCTGTTTTTAAAGGCAAACGTGTTGTCGCTGTCACGCCCGAATACCGATGACGAAATGGTGAGCGTCGAGCCGTTCGGCAGGTTGAGCGCGTCGCTCTGCGTCTGCACGACATGCCCGTTGTCAAAGATGCCCTCCATCGTGGTGGCATTGAACAGCAACATATCCGCGGTGACGCTCTTGCCGCCCTCATCCGCGCCGTCCTGCTCAAGGCGCACGCTGCCCTCGGCGTACATCATGTCGGTCTCGCGGTTGTAGCTCACCATGTCGGCAAAAATGATGGTCTTGTCGCTCCCGCGCGCGATACTGATGCGCACGCCGCCGGTCAGCACGATGGTATCCGCGCCCGTGACGGCATCCTTCTTATACTCGGTCTTCTGCGCGTCCTCAATGGTAATGACGCTGCGCCCGTCGTCCGCCGCCGCGAGGACGCACGGAAGGAGGAGGAGCATCAGCACTGTCCACAACCGCAGCTTCGTCACTGTCGTACCTTGCGCCGCCGCGCGCCCGTCATGCAGGAATCATGCCCGCGCGTCACGCTCCCGCTCGCGCTCCAGCATCTCGCGGACGAAGCGCCCCGTGTGCGAGCCGGTCTCCTCCCAGCGCGCGGCGACTTCCTCGGGCGTTCCCGCCGCCACAATCCTGCCGCCGCCGCTCCCGCCCTCCGGCCCCAGGTCGATGACGTGGTCGGCCTGGCAGATGACGTCGAGGTTGTGCTCAATCATCACCACCGTGTTGCCCTTGTCAACGAGCCGCTGGATGACGTCCATCAGCACCATCACGTCCGCGAAGTGCAGGCCCGTCGTCGGCTCGTCAAGGATGTAGAGCGTCCTGCCGGTGGACGGGCGCGCCAGCTCGGTGGCAAGCTTGACGCGCTGCGCCTCGCCGCCGGAGAGCGTGAGCGCGTTCTGCCCCAGCTGGATGTAGCCCAGCCCCACGCTCTTGAGCGTCTCCAGCTTGCGCGCGATGTGCGGGATGTGCGCGAAGAAGTCCGCCGCCTCCTCAATCGTCATGTCGAGCACGTCGCTGATGTTCTTGCCCTTGTAGCGCACGTCGAGCGTCTCCGCGTTGAAGCGCCGCCCGTGGCACACGTCGCAGGGAATGAACACGTCGGGCAGGAAGTTCATCTCTATCGTAATCGTGCCCGCGCCCTGGCAGTGCTCGCAGCGGCCGCCCTTCACGTTGAAGCTGAAGCGCCCCGCCTTGTAGCCGCGCGCGCGGCTGTCGGGAAGCTCGGCGAAGAGGTCGCGGATGCCGTTGAACACGCCCACGTAGGTGACGGGGTTGCTGCGCGGCGTGCGCCCGATGGGGCTCTGGTCGATGTTTATCACCTTGTCGATGTGCTCCAGCCCGTCGATGCCGTCATGCGCGCCCGCGGGGTAGTCCGTGCGCATGAGGCGGTTGGAGACGGCGGGATAGAACACGTCGGAAAGCAGCGTGGACTTGCCGCTCCCGCTCACGCCCGTGATGCAGGTGAAGGTGCCGAGCGGGATGTCCACGGTCACGTTCTGGAGGTTGTGCTCGCGCGCGCCGCGCACGGTGATTCTCCGCCCGCTGCCCGCCCGCCGCGTCTTCGGCACGGGCATCCGCAGCGTCCCGGCGAGGTACTGCCCCGTCAGGCTCTCCGGCACCCGCATAATCTGCTCCGGCGTGCCGCTCGCCACCACCCTGCCGCCGTGCACGCCCGCGCCCGGCCCGATGTCAATCACCCAGTCCGCCGTGCGCAGGGTCTGCTCGTCGTGCTCCACGACTATCACCGAGTTCTTGAGGTCGCGCAGGTAGGCGAGCGTGTCGATGAGCCGCTGGTTGTCGCGCTGGTGCAGGCCGATTGACGGCTCGTCGAGGATGTACATGACCCCCGTCAGCCCGCTGCCAATCTGCGTGGCGAGCCGGATGCGCTGCGCCTCGCCGCCGGAGAGCGTCCCCGCCGACCGCTCCAGCGTCAGGTAGTCCAGCCCCACGTTCTGCAGGAAGCGCAGGCGCGCGGTGATTTCCTTCAGAATCTGCGCGGCAATCGCGCGCTGCGTCTCATCAAGCGCGAGCGCGTCAAAAAAGGCGACCGACTCCGCCACGGAGAGCCGGCTCAGCTCCCAGATGCTCCTGCCGCCCACCGTCACGCCCAGCGCCTCCGGGCGCAGGCGCTTGCCGCGGCACGACGGGCATTCCTTGTGGCTCATGTATTTCTCAAGGTTCGCGCGCGCGTTGTCGCCCCATGCCTCCGCGTAGCGGCGGCGCATGTCGGCGAACAGCCCCGCCCAGGGGCGGTTGTACTCCGAGTAGCCCTCCCCGCTCTGCTTCTTGTACGTCCAGCGGATGGCGTGCGTCCCCGAGCCGTTCACGAGGATGTCCTGCTGCCCGCCCGTCAGCCGCTCGAAGGGCGTGTCGAGCGAGAACTTGTACTCCCTCGCCACCGCCTCGAACATGGCGTGGTTCCACTCCGAGTCGGGATTGTACGGCGCGAGCGCGCCCTCGTTGAAGCTCAGCGAGCGGTCGGGAATCATCAGGTCGATGTCGTACTCCATCTTCTCGCCCAGCCCCGTGCAGTCGGGGCAGGAGCCGAAGGGATTGTTGAAGGAGAAGAGGCGCGGCTGCAGCTCGGGGATTGAGATGCCGCACTCCGGGCAGGCGTTCTTCTGGCTGAAGAGGACCTCCTGCTCCACGTAGTCGCGCCCCGCGTCCGCCGCGCCGCGCGAGGCCGCCTCATAGCCCTCGTCGCCCTTGCTGATTCTGCGCACCACCGTGATGACGCCGTTCGCGCTCGCGAGCGCGGTCTCCACGCTCTCGGCAAGGCGCGCGCGCGCGTCGTCCCTGAGCGCGATGCGGTCAACGACCAGCTCAATCGTGTGCTTCTTCTGCTTGTCGAGCTTTATCGAATCGTCCAGCTCCACCATCAGCCCGTCAATCCGCGCGCGCACGAAGCCGCTCTTCTGCGCGTCCTCAAGCACCTTCTGGTGCTCGCCCTTCTTCCCGCGGATGACCGGGGACAGCACCGTGACGCGCGTGCCCGCGCCCCAGGACATAATCGTGCCGACAATCTGGTCCACGCCCTGCTCGTTTATCTCGCGCCCGCAGTTGGGGCAGTGCGCCTTCCCCACGCGCGCGAACAGCAGCCGGTAGTAGTCGTAGATTTCCGTGACCGTGCCGACCGTGGAGCGCGGGTTGCGGTGCGTCGTCTTCTGCTCGATGGAGATGGCGGGCGACAGCCCCTCGATGAGGTCCACGTCGGGCTTGTCCATGCTGCCCAAGAACTGCCGCGCGTAGCTCGACAGCGACTCCATGTAGCGCCGCTGCCCCTCGGCGAAGAGCGTGTCGAAGGCGAGCGACGACTTGCCGCTGCCGGAAAGCCCCGAGATGACCACGAGCTTGTGGCGCGGCATGTCCACGTCGATGTTCCTGAGGTTATGCTCGCGCGCCCCCCGGATTGAGATTTTGTCGCCGGAGACGGAATTGATGTTGCTCACCCCGCAAGTATAGCGGAAACCGGCGAAAAGCACAATGACACGGCGGAAGCCGCCGTGTCTCAGCTACGCTGTCGTTCTCTGCCGCCCGCATGAGCCACCGGCACAGCCGCCGTTTTACCGAGCGGCCTACTCCAGCGGGGCGAAGTATCCCGTCTCCGCGCGGCCGCTGCGGTTCA
>JAFLSP010000020.1 GCA_022510885.1 Treponema sp.
GCGCGGCTTCGCTTTCCGCGCGTCAATCGTGGTGAATGTGTCCGCCTTTGCGCGGCGTTCCGCGAGCGTCGGGTGCGTTGCCGTCGCCCAGCCGGGCAGCGGCTCGTGCGACGGCGTGCTGCTCACGGGCGGGAACACGGCGGCAAGGCGTTTTTCCCAGGCGGCGTTCAGTTCGGCAAGCGGGATTTCGGTCATCGGAATGGGGTTCAGGCCGCTCATCGCCACGGAGATGACGGGGGAGGCCTGCGTGTTGCCGATGCGCACGACGGTCGTGTTGACGAAGGCGGGGTTGTTGTCGAAGTGCGGGTCGTCGCTTTCCACGATGATTGCGCCGTAGAGCGGCGTGAACAGGTCGGCAATCGTGTTGTTCACGTTGCGGTGGAAGCCGAGCGCGGTCGCGCTTGAGGGAATCGCCGTCAGCTGGCAGCCGATGCCGCTCCCGAAGGCCATTTTCGTGACCGCCTCGGCGATGCCGCCCGCGCCCACGGGGTACATCGCCTTGATGCTGCCCGCCTTGTTCAGCTCATAGAGCGCGTCGCTGTTCTTCCTGAACGTGCCGAAGTCGGGGGCGAGCGTGTCCGAGTAGGGGGTCATCACGAGGAAGAGGTGGTCGCCGCTGCGCTTGAACGCGCCCGACGTGACGTGCGCTGCCGTGTCGTGGGTGACGGCGAAGGAGACGAGCGTGTGCGGCACGTTGAGCTGCTCGAAGGTGCCGCTCATGCTGTCCTTGCCGCCGATTGCCGCGCAGCCGAGGGCGTTCTGTGCGTCCACCGCGCCGAGCAGCGCGCTCGCCGGGTAGCCCCATGCCGTCTCGCTGCCCGTGCGCCCGAAGAATTCCTGGAACGAGAAGCGGCAGGTCGTCGCCTTGCCGCCCACGCAGGTGATTTTTGCGAGCGAGGAGAGGATTGCCGTCTGCGCGCCGTGCCAGGGCGACCATTGCGCCACGCGCGGGTCGTAGCCGAAGCTCATCATGCTGACGGTGCTCGTCTCGCGGGGGGAGAGCACGGGGATTTTCGCGACCATCGCGGCTTCGGGCGTGCCCTGGTGCTTGCCGCCAAAGGGGAACAGCACCGTGGCCGCGCCGATTGAGCCGTCGAAGCGTTCGCTCAGACCGCGCTGGCTGCAACAGGCAAGGTCGCCGATGTTCGCGATGAAGGCGTCGTGAATCTGCCGGGCGGTGGGCATCGCGCCCGCGCTGTCGCCCGTCGCGCTCGCGCATGCGCCCAGTGCCCTTGCCACGGAGTCGAGCGGGCGGACGAGGGGGCTTTCGTGCTGCGGCGCGGGGCTTTCGATGCGGGCGACCGCCTCGTGCCGCGCGCCCGCCGCGTCAAGGAAGGCGCGGTCGATGTCCACGATGGTCTTGCCGCGCCAGCGCATGACCAGCTTGTCGCTGTCCGTGACGCTTGCGACCACCACGGCGTTTAGGTTCTCGTCGTTGCAGTGTTTGATGAATGCGTCCGCGTCGCCTTTGCGCACGACCACCGCCATGCGCTCCTGGCTTTCCGAGATGGCAAGTTCCGTGCCGTTCAGCCCCGCGTACTTTTTGGGAACTGCGTCAAGGTTGATGTCAAGTCCCGGGGCAAGCTCGCCCACGGCGACGGACACGCCGCCCGCGCCGAAGTCGTTGGAGCGGCGAATCATGCGGCTCACCGCGGGATTGCGGAACAGGCGCTGGATTTTGCGCTCCTCCACGGCGTTGCCTTTCTGCACTTCCGCCGCAGCCGTCGTTACGGAACGCTCCGTGTGCGCCTTGGAGGAGCCGGTCGCCCCGCCGATGCCGTCACGCCCCGTGCCGCCGCCGAGCAGGATGATGAGGTCGCCCGCCTCCGGCGTTTCGCGCATGACGGTGGCATAGGGGCTTGCCGCGATGACCGCGCCCAGTTCCATGCGCTTTGCGAGGAAGCCGGGGTGGTAGAATTCCGTCACCTGTCCCGTCGTCAGGCCGATTTGGTTGCCGTAGGAAGAGAAGCCCTGCGCCGCCTCGCGGCACAGTTTGAGCTGCGGCAGTTTCCCGTGCATCGTCTCGCCCATCGGCACGGTGGGGTCGCCCGCGCCCGTGACGCGCATGGACTGGTAGACCCAGGACCGCCCCGACAGCGGGTCGCGGATTGCGCCGCCGATGCAGGTCGCCGCGCCGCCGAACGGCTCGATTTCCGTGGGGTGGTTGTGCGTCTCGTTCTTGAACTGCAAGAGCCAGCGTTCCCGCTCCTCTGCGCCCGCCGCGAGCGGTCGGCCGTCCTTGTCGGTCGTGTAGTCCACGTCGATGAACAGCGAGCAGGCGTTGTTCTCCTCGCTCACCTCAAGGTCGTCCAGTTTGCCGTGCTTGCGCAGGTATTTCCCGCCGATGGTCGCCATGTCCATGAGCGAGAGCGGCTTGTCCGTGCGCTTTGCGTACAGTTCCGTGCGCATCGCCTTGTAGCCGTCCAGCGATGACTTGAACAGCCGCGCGTAAGGGCCTTTGTCGATTTTTATCTTTTTGAGCGCCGTGTTGAAGGTGGTGTGCCGGCAGTGGTCGCTCCAATACGTGTCGAGCACGCGGATTTCCGTCTCCGTCGGGTCGCGCCGGATTTTCTTGAAGTAGTTTTGCAGGAACGCGATGTCCGCGCCGTCCATCGCAAGCCCCATGCGCTCGCGGTAGGATTCCAGTTCCTTTTTGTCCCAGCCGGTGAAGCCCGCCACCACGGGAATGTCGCCCGGCTCGTCGGCGCGCAGCGCGAGCGTCTCGGGAATGGCGTCGTCGGTCAGCCGCGAGTCCACCGGGTTAATCAGGTGGCGCTTGATTTTTTCCACGTCCTCCGCGCTCACGTTCCCGCGCAGGATGACGACCTTTGCGCAGCGCACGCGCGGCGGCTCGGTTCCCACGGTCACGCTGTTGCGCACCGCCTCGCGCAGGAGCGTCAGGCACTGCTCCGCGCTGTCCGCGCGCTGGTCGTACTGCCCCGGCAGATATTCATAGATGATTTCCGTCTCGTCCTCGCGCAGCGCGAGCGGCGGGTGCAGCACCGTGTCGCTCTGCGGCTCGCTGAAAATGCGCTCCGCCGCAAGCCGCGCCACCTCGTCCGACGTGTGCTCGATGTCGTAGCGGTTCAGGGAGCGCACGCCCGTCACGCCCGCAATGCCCAAAAATCCCGTGATTTCCGAAAAAATGCGCGCAGCCTCGCTGTCAAAGCCGTCCTTGCGCTCAACGTAGATACGAAACATTGTTCAATTATAATGAAAAAAGGGGCGCGTTTCAATGCGGGGCGGGAAGGCTCGCCGTTTGCGGCGCGGCTGTGTCTTCCCGCTGCGTCAATAGACTTTTCTGCGCGGGTCTGCTATAGTGTCGGCATGGACAAGAACAAGTTTTTTTTGGGAATTATGGTCGCGGCGGTGGGGCTGTTCATGCTCATTTCGCCGGAGGCGTTCATCAAGTTTGTCGTGATTATTTTGGGCATCGCGCTGATTTTTGATGGCGTTTTTATTTTGGTCACGGTGCGCAACCTCATCGCGGACGTGAACTACGGGCGGGTCATGGCGGTGCACGGGTGGCTGAGCATCGGCGTGGGTGCGGTTGCGGTGCTGTTGCCGCTTGTGTTTGCCGCCGTGGTCTGGACGATTATGGCGTACTCGCTTGCGGTCTATCTGCTGGTCGCCGCCGGCATGGAGGTGTACGCCATCACGGTGCTGACGCGCAACGGCATTTCCACTAAAAAGTCCATCTTTGAGGTGATTGTCTGCGTGTTCTTGGCAGTCGTGCTGTTCATCCTGCCGCATTCGGCGGGGAATGCGCTGGTGCGCGTGTTCGGCGTGGTGCTGCTTGCGGCGGGCGTGCTGTTCTCGCTCGTGCAGTGGCGGCTTCGGCCTATCGTCGTTCAGCCTGACAGCGTTGTCTCCGTGGAGGAGGACGAAATCGCCGCGGACGAGCAGGACGACTAGCGATGCTCGAATTCCGGAACGCGGAGGTGTACGGGCTTGACCGCGCGCTCAACGCCAAGGGCAACTCGTTCAGCGTGGGCGACATCGACACGACGGTCGCCTTCGACAAGTCCGAGGACAACCGGCAGTGGCGCGTGGCACGGTCGCTCGGCGCGAACCGGGAGCCGCACCAAAGCCACGATGCGTTCCTCAAGGGGATTTTGGTCACGTTCGACCTCAAGTACAGTCAGGCATTCACGCCCGAGCTGCAGCGCTATCATTTCCTTGAAATCGTGATGAGCCAGTCCACCATGCATTCGCTCAGGAAGTTTATGGAGGACGGGCTTGACCCCTACAGTGTCTACGTGACGGAGGAGAGCAAGGCGCAGGTGCGTCGGCTCTATGCGGCGTTCGAGGCGGCGCAGTCCGCGCTCAGCGCGGCGGACGTTCCTGGTGCGGACGAGGCGGCGGTGCGTCCCTTGCGGCGCGCGCATTATGAGGCGTTCATGCGTTTGCGCCACAACCTTCCCGGCGGTTTTGAGATGTGGGAGACGATAACGACGAACTACTTGCAGCTCAAGACGATATGCATACAGCGCGCGAACCACCGCCAGCGCGAGGACTGGAATGCGTTTATCCGCGCGTGTTTTGCGCTGCCGCATTTCTGCGCGCTGACGGGCTTGGACGAGGAGTCGCTCGCCCTGCGCGACCTTTAGTCTGCTTGGGGCGCGGTTGCGCTTTCGGTCTTTGCGGCTTCTTTCTGCTTCTGCACGGCGGCTTTTACCGCGTCCGCGAACAGTTTGTTCTGGTCGTTGCGCAAGGGCACGCTGAACGCCGGGCCGCCGTCCTTTTCGTTGATGCGGTAAATCTTTGACGAGTCCGTGGAGTACGCGGGGCTTTCCTCGCTGTTAATCCACCAGTCCAGCACGGACAGGATGCAGGCGGCGTATTTGATGAGGCTTGCGTTCGTGGCGGCGGTCTCCTTGTCGCCGCGCTTTGCGCCAAGCAGCACGTCCATGCGCAGGGAGACCGTGTTCGGGATGTCGAACACGTAGCGGTTCCACGGGTTGCCCACGCCGGGTACGTCGGCTTTGTTCTTTGCTGCGTTGTCCGCGTTGCGCGACAGGGTGACGAAGGCATTTTTGAGGAATTCCACGCGCAGGCACAGCGGGCGTTGCTTGATGTCATTTGTCGGTCTTTCCAGCAGCAGTTGCTCGAACTCGTAGTGCGGCAGGAAGTTGTTCTTTGTCTGCCACAGCAGCGACATAATCAGTTTCTTGCCGAGGTTGCTCGACTTGAATTCGTTTTTGCTGTACTGCTTGTTCACCAGTTCCGACAGCACTTCCATGTAGTTTCTTTCAAAGACGATTTCGCGGTACGCCGACCACTCGTTGAGCGCGGCGGTGAGCGTGTCTTTGTTCCCCTTGCTCTCGTCCGGCTCTCTGGAGAACGCGATGTTGCGGCAGCCCTGGAAGATGTCTTCCAAAATGCGCAACAGCACTATCGTAATCATCAGCGGGTTTTCGGGCGCGATGACGTTGTAGCCGTCTTTGAATTCGTATATCGGCTTGAAGTAGGGGAACATATCGGGCATGGTTTCCAGCTGGTTGAAGCCTGCCTGCGGGAACAGCGTGTTCAGCAGGTTCAGCCCCGCTTTTACCATGTCGTCAGATTTCTCCTGCTCGACTTTCGCCTCCCCGCTTTCCTGCGTTGCCTTTGTGGTCTGCTGTTCCGCGACGCTTGTTTCAGTTTCCTGCTGTTCGTCTTTTTTCTGCGGCAGGAGCAGGTCGAATTTGTTGATGCCGAGGAAATTGAAAATTGCCGTTGTCTGGTTGATGAAGAAGTGCGGGAACGGCTCGCACGTGCGGCTGCACATCCGCATGAGCAGCGGGTACAGCCCCTTGATGACCAGCGTGTACACGTGCAGCCATTCGGTCAGGATTTCCTTGGAGAGCTTGAGCAGTTTCGGTTGGTCGGACTTGGGGTATTTTATGAGGTCTGCGTACACGTCCTTTATCATGTTGGGGATATTCGTCTCGCCCAAATAGTAGATTTTGAGCATATCGCGGTAGACCGCCTTGACGAACGGTGCCATCATGCCCACGGTCACGGCATCGGGATGTGCCTGCAAGTCGCTGAGCAGCGTCTTGTACGTGCCCATCGTCCAGTTGCCGACGGTACGCAGCAGGCGGAATTTGTCGCTTTCGTCGGACACGATTTTTGACTTGTACGAGTCGGGCGCGAGCTGCACGAGTGTCTTGACGGCGGCGGCGAGTGCCTGAATGTGGTCAACGTCTGCCTTGAGCGAGAATTCGACGAAACTGCGGCTTACCAGTTGCGTCCCGTTCTTTTTGAACCTGCGCACAAAGTTAAAGATGCCGTAATTCGGCTTGATTTTGTATTCGTTGCGCATCATCAGCCTGTCCATCTTTGCGGCTTCTTTGGGCGGGATGTTGGGAACGCCGTCCACGCTCACGGCTTTTTTCGTCGCCTCGGAAGCCGTGTTGCTGATATTTGAAGCAGGCGTGCTGCTGACGCTGTTGGCGGATTTTCCCGTTATGCGCTGCACGTAGGCGGGAGACCGTTTGGGAAGCGCGTCGTAGTTAATCGGCGCGGACTTTTCGGCGTAGACTTCGCCGCCGAGCACCTTTGCCATGTGCTTTGCTTCATCGGCGGAAATGCTCCCGATGTTGCGGCGGGTGTTGTCCAGTGTGCCTGGCTCCCATTTTGGCTGCGGTTTTCCATCACTCATTGCGTTCCCCCGGATTTACAGACGGAGCATCTGCTTGCGGACAATGCCCGCGAAGTTGTGCAGCACGACCGGCTCGCTGTCCTTGGTCTTGAGCACGCCCTCGAACCTGCCCAGAATCGTGTGCACCTGCGTGCGGGCAACAAAAAATGAGTTGTCGCGGAAATGGTCGCTGGCGGGCGTAAACGTCAAATCGACCATGTTTTCCGTGTCCTGAATGACCCAGTTTTGCGCAATCCCGAACGGATGGGTAATCACCACGGGCGGAAGCGGCGTGCAGGCTCCGTCTACAAACAAAAAATTTTCGTTTATAGTCTCAGTATCGACCGGTTCTTCTGCCTGCATGACGATTTTAAACGATACGTGCCGCCCGCCGACCGTTCCCGTGGCAAAGCAGAACTCGCACGCGGAAACGAAATTATAATAGGTTCGGTTGATGTTCAGAATCGCGTCGCCGTCGGTCTTTTCCATGGGGACGGCATCGCTGTGCTTGTTTTTTTCCAGCGAGAGCGCGCCGTTGATGGTCATGGCGCAGATGTAACTCGTGTTGCAGCGGCTTTTGGTCGGTGCGGGGACGACTGCGGTCATCTCGCAGGTGTTCGGCGAATGGTAGCGCGCAAGGAACGCCGCGCTTGCCGACGGACGCGCCGAATCCCCCGTCATATTGAAAATGAGCGAAAAACGGTCGCGCAGGTGGTCCCAGCTCACGCGGATGAACCGCCGCTTGTGGAACGTGGCGCAATAGCCCGTCGTAAGCTCATGGGGAATAAACCGTCTGCGCGGTCCCATGAACGAGCGGTAGGCGTGCTTTCGGTTCGTCTCCGCATTCCAGAACAGCACTTCCGCGTAGCCGAAAACCTTTTGGTCAAAGAATTCCACCGTGCCGATGTACGACCCGATGTTGAACATGAACAAAAGCGAGCTTTTGATACGGATATTGGTGAGAAGATGCGGAAATGGAATGCCGCCGAACGGGGCGCGCACGTTGCGGATGTCCAGTTGCTGCGGAAATCCCGCGAACGTCCCGAACGCGCACGTGCCGTTCTGCACGATGCGCTCCGGCGGTTCTGTCACAGGTCGTGAATACACCATTGCCTCTGCCACCATTATAACGGAAGATTTTGCGGGGCGCAACTAAAATACGGCATTCGGGCTTCTGCAAAAAAAAACATTAAAATTTTCTTAAAAAGTGTTGACACGAAAAGTGGGATGTGCTATAGTCATCTTAGCTTGTAAAAAGCTGATAAACTCTCTCCGATGCCCACTTCGGTGGGCGGCACGGGGGTCTCGGATGCGTTGCGTTTGGGACTCCCGTGTTTTTTATATGCCCGCAGGATGCGCGTGCTGTTCGCCTTTGTTCTATAAAAATGAAAGAACGCGGTAAACGGTGGTTGCTGTGGTATCTACTGATTGTAGTAATGCGTGTGCGGGGGAACAGAGGTGGTGACCCAGGTATTGCCGCCGATGACGCTGCCTTTGCCGATGACCGTCTCTCCGCCCAGAATCGTGGCGTTGGCGTAAATCGTCACGTCGTCCTCAATCGTGGGATGTCGTTTTGTGTGCATGAGTGCTTTCTTCACGCTCAGCGCGCCCAAGGTCACGCCCTGGTACATCTTGACGTTGCTGCCGATGACCGTGGTCTCGCCGATGACGATGCCCGTCCCGTGGTCGATGAAGAATCGCTCGCCAATCGTCGCGCCCGGGTGGATGTCGATGCCCGTGCGGCTGTGGATGTATTCGGTCATGATGCGCGGGATGACGGGTACGCCGTTTGCGTACAGGAAATGTGCCACACGGTAGACAGTAATCGCGTCAATGCCGGGGTAGGAGACGATGACCTCCTCGTCGTTGCGCGCGGCGGGGTCGCCCTCAAAAATCGCCTGCGTGTCCAGCAGAATCATGCGGCGGATTTCGGGAATCTCGTCGATGAGCGCGATTGCTGTCTTTTCGGCAAGTCCGTAGCAGTGCGAGGTCTTTGCCGCGTCGCCCGTGCCGTCCTTTTTGTTCACTTCATAGACGAGGGCTTTTTGTATCTCTTTGGTGAGCATGGCGATGATACGGTTGATGCGCTGCCCGGTGATATAGCGCAGGTTGCCCGCATCCACGGTCTCCGCCCTTTTGTAGCCCGGGTGAATGAGGCTCTGCAAGTCGTGTATCACGGCGACCACGTTCTCGCGGTTGGGGAAGTTGTCCGCGCCGGCGCAGTTGACGCCGCCGTGTATTTCATAGGAAGCAAGAATCCGCTCTACCTGTCCGTCTATGCCCATCGTCTCCTCGTGTTTCCCCACGATACCACAAATCGGTACAAAACGCTAGGGGCATTGCGGCTCTCGTGGCTACGGAGGTTCTCGCAATGTCCATAATAATTCCATAACGCCTTCCCCCTGCGCGCAGGAAAAATCCCCCTGCTTCCCTTGACTAAAATCGCGCGCGTGGATATAATGCCAAAACACCGTAGTGTTTAGAACACATCGTTGTCTGCGTGTACGCTCTTGTAGCTCAGTTGGTAGAGCACCGCATTGGTAGTGCGGAGGTCAGCGGTCCGATTCCGCTCGGGAGCTGTGAGATTTTCATGCTAGGAGAATATGATGGGCAGCAAGAAAAAGACCGCGATTGACATCATCGCGTTGCAGTGTTCGGAGTGCAAGCGCAAGAACTACACGACGACCAAGAACCGCAAGAACATTCAGGGCAAGCTGGAGAAGAACAAGTATTGTCCGTTCTGCCGCAAGGAAATTCTGCACAAAGAGACAAAAGCAAAGTAAATCACGCTGCCGTTCGCGGCGGCTTGAGATATTTTAGGCCTGTAGTTCAGTAGGTAGAGCATCGGTCTCCAAAACCGAGTGTCGCGGGTTCAAATCCTGCCGGGCCTGTATGTAGGGGATGTGGCGTTTCGCCGTGTCCTGCGGACGAGGATAGCTATGGCAAAAGTGGTTGGATTTTTTAAAGAGTGCGGGGCTGAGTTGCGCAAGGTTGTTTGGCCCAGTCGCGATGACGTAGTGTCGTCGGTGAAAGTCGTTATCATCTCTACAGTTATTATTGCGGTTGTTCTTGGTGCGCTTGACCTGTTGTTTTCGACCGGTATGCGTTTGGTGTTTTAGGACTGGCAGATGGCTAAGAATTGGTACATTGTCCACACGTATACCGGGTATGAGAATAAGATTGAGCGTACCATCCGTCAGATGCTTGAGGCGGGTGATTTGGACTCAAGCGTGGTGTGCGACGTGAAGGTTCCCGTGGAGGAAGTCGTCGAAATTAAGGACGGCAAGAAAAAATCCCGCAAGGATAAGTTTCTGCCCGGCTACATTATGATGGAGCTGGACTTGCCGGAAATCGGCTGGAAAGACGTGTGCGGCACGCTTCGCCGCATTCAGGGGGTGACAGGCTTTGTCGGTACGAGTCCGAACGAACATCCGCGCCCCATCTCCGCCGAAGAGGCGAAAAATATGCTGCAAAGGTCTGGCGACATCAAGGGCGAAAAAACGGCGCGCGTGGTGCAGTCCTATGAGGTGGGCGACCAGGTGAAGATTACCGACGGTCCGTTCGCTACGTTCAGCGGCGCGGTGGAGGAAGTCAACGCGGAGAAAAATAAACTGCGCGTCATGGTGCAGATTTTTGGTCGCGCTACGCCGGTGGAAGTGGACTTGCTGCAAGTGGAGCGGCTGGTCTGATAAAAAACGCATAGTTTTGGGTGCGTCCGCATCCATTCCTATACTTTGGGAGAAACGCATATCCGTCGGATACAGGCGTTTCGCTAGAACGGACGGTTTCCGTCTGATTCACTACCAAAATAAGGAGCTACAATATGGCTACAAAAAAGGTTACGGCTGTCATCAAATTGCAGTGTCCGGCAGGGGCTGCGACTCCCGCCCCGCCGATTGGTCCTGCGCTTGGTCCGCACGGCGTGAGCGCACCGAAATTCGTGCAGGAATTCAATGACAGAACGAAGTCGATGGAGAAAGGGCTGATTATCCCGGTCGTCATCACGGTCTATCAGGACAAGTCCTACACGTTCATTCTGAAAACGCCTCCGGCGGCGGTGCTTATCAAGAAAGCGCTCAAACTGGACAAGGGTTCGGGCAACCCGCTGCGCGACAAAGTGGGCAAGCTGACGCAGGCGCAGCTGGAGGAAATCGCGAAGACGAAGATGCCCGACGTGAACGCGAATGACCTTGAAGCGGCAAAGAAAATCGTCGCCGGTACTGCGCGCAGTATGGGTGTTGAAGTGGAGGCAAACTAATGAAACGCGGAAAGAACTATCGTGCTGCGCTGGCTAAGTATGACCCCCAGCAGCACTACGATGTGACAAAGGCCTGCGAGGTGGTCAAAGACCTGCACTACGTGAAATTCGACGAGACGGTTGAGGCGCACATTTCGCTCAAACTCGGCAAGAGCCAGACTGTCCGCGATACGTTGGTGTTCCCCAACCAGTTCCGTGGCGAGAAGAAAGTGCTCGTGTTCTGCCGCGACGAGCGCGCGAAAGAGGCGTTGGACGCGGGCGCGACCTATGCGGGCGCGCAGGAATATATCGACAAAGTGAAGGGCGGCTGGCTTGACTTTGACGTTGCCGTCGCTACGCCCGACATGATGAAGGACGTCGGCCGTCTGGGTATGGTGCTCGGTCGCAAGGGGCTGATGCCGAACCCGAAGACGGGCACGGTCACGAATGACATCGTTGCCGCAATCGGCGAGCTGAAGAAAGGCCGCACCGAATACCGCGCGGACAAAACGGGCATCGTGCATATTGCCGTGGGCAAGGTCTCCATGGACGCGGCGAAGGTCGCGGAGAACGTTTCGGCGCTGCTTTCTGAAATCATCCGCAAGAAGCCGTCGGACGCGAAAGCGGACTTCGTGCGCTCCGTGTCGGTCAGTTCGTCAATGGGTCCCGGCGTGTGGGTGGACTTTAAACAGGAGGATAAATAACTATGGCTATCATGGCAAAGAAAATCCAGCCTGCTAAAGCGGATGCTATCAAGGCGGCGAAAGAAACGCTGTCTGCGTACAGCGACTACATCTTTGCGGACTATCGCGGTCTGACGGTGGAGCAGATTACCACCCTGCGCGACAAGTTGCGCGAGAAAGAGGCGGCGTTCAAGGTCATCAAGAATACTTTTGCGCGCGTCGCTTTTGAGGAGATGAACATCGGGAGCGTCGCCGAGTACCTGACCGGGCCGACCGCAATCGCGATGGTCAAAGAGGACACCAACGAGGCGGCGAAAATCCTGTACGATTTTGCGAAAGAGGCTCCCGCCTTGCAGGTGAAGGGCGGCTATATCGGCAGCGAGGTGTACGACGCGGCGAAGGTCGAGGCGTTCTCCAAGGTGCCGGGCAAGAAGCAGCTCATCGCAATGCTTATGTCTGCTATCAACGGACCGGCGCAGAAGATTGCCGCGACCTTGCAGGCGTATGTGGACAAGAAATCAGCAGAAGGCGCGAACTGACGCTTTCTTTTGATGGGCGCGGTCAGACTTCGTGTGCTGTCGGACTGTCCGCGTTTTGCCGGTCATCGTGCCGGCGCATTGACCGCGGGGCATGGGCGCAGTTTGCGCTTCCCGCGGCAAAATCGGCTTGAAAAAGCCAATGCCTATTGAGGAGAAGATAATATGGCAGCTATCACAAAAGAGGACATTCTTGAAGCAATCGCGAACATGACGGTTCTGGAAGCGTCAGAGCTGGTCAAGGCGATGGAGGAGAAATTCGGCGTTACTGCGGCGGTTGCCGTGGCGGCAGGTCCGGCGGCAGGTCCGGCGGCTGGTGCTGAGGAAGAGCAGTCCGAGTTTACCGTTACGCTCGATTCGTTTGACGCGGCGAAGAAAATCCCGGTCATCAAGGCGGTGCGCGAGGTTACCGGTCTTGGTCTGGGCGAGGCAAAGGCGCTGGTCGAAGGCGCGCCGAAAGAGCTGAAGGCCGGCGTGAGCAAGGCTGATGCGGATGCCATCATCGCGAAGATTACCGAAGCGGGTGGCAAGGCTTCCAAGAAATAGCGATGTGTTCTCCGCGGCGCAATGCGGCGCGGAGGCATTCATGCAAAGACAGGCTCTTGTGCGGGTCTGTCTTTGTGCATATTTAAAACGTTTTATACAGGCGTTCGGCTTGTGCTGAGTGCGGTGCGGGCAGGTTCTGCAAGCATTCGTATCTTGTAGCAAGCGGAAATGCCAAATTTTTAGCATGAGGTACATGATGTTCGCCAAATCCCGAACAATCAACCGTCAGTACATCGGTAAGGACATTCAGAATTTCATGGAGATTCCGAACCTTATCGACATTCAGTTATCATCATACGAACAGTTTCTTCAGAAAGAGAAAATCGACAACAAAGAGCCGCTGGAGAATAAGGGCTTGCAGGAAGTGTTTACGACAACGTTCCCGATTGAAAGCCCCGACGGCACGATGTCCCTTGAGTACGAGTTCTATGAGCTTGACGAGGAGAACATCAAATTTTCCGAGCTGGAATGCAAGCAGAAAGGGCAGACCTATGCCGTGCCGCTCAAGGCGCGCATCAATTTGAATTTCAAGAGCACGGGCGCGATTCTGCAAAAAGATATTTACATGGGCGACATTCCGCTCATGACCGACCGGGGGACGTTCATCATCAACGGCGCGGAGCGCGTCGTCGTCTCGCAGATTCATCGTTCGCCGGGCGTCATTTTCAACCATGAGAAGGGCGTGTATTCAAGTCGCATCATTCCGTACCGCGGCTCATGGCTCGAATTTGAAATCGACCAGAAAAAAGACCTGATTTACGCGAAAATCGACCGCAAGAAAAAGATTTTGGGCACGATTTTCCTGCGCGCGCTCGGCTATGAGACGCGCGAGCAGATTATCGACTGTTTCTACGTGACCGAGAAGACGAAGGTCGATGCGGGCGACAAGGACGCGCTGGTGGACAAGGTGCTCGCGCGCGCGGTGGTCGTCAGCGAGGACGGCGCGGAGAAAGTGCTGTTCAAGGCCGGCACGAAACTGCACCTGCACGACGTTGACGACCTGATTGCGCAGAACGTGGGCGAGATTACGACGATTGTCTTTGACGCGCGCAAGACTAAGGGCAAAAAAGAGGAATGGAATCCGTCGCTCGACAGTCAGATGATTATTAACTGCTTTGAGCGCGAGGAAATCCATTTTGCCAAAGAAGGCGCGGAGAACGAGGAGCCGACCAAGGAAGAGGCGTTGGCGCACGTGTATTCCGTGCTCAAGCCGGGCGAGCCGGTTTCCTCCGAGAATGCGGAAAAAGAGTTGCATGCGATGTTCTTCAGCATTCACCGCTACGACTTGGGGCGCGTGGGTCGCTATAAACTGAACAAGAAATTCGCCGAATGCCAGGCAGAAGTAGAGGATGTGACGCTGACCAAGCAGGACATCATCAGCACGATGAAGTATCTGATTAAGGTCTACATCGGCAATGCGTCGATTGACGATATTGACCACTTGGGTAACCGGCGCATCCGTTCCGTAGGCGAGTTGATGACGACGGATTTGAAAACGGCGTTCAACCGTATGGAGCGCATTGCGAAGGAACGCATGAGCCTGAAAGAGACGGAGACGATGAAGCCGCAGGATTTGATTTCTATCAAGCCGATTGTGGCGACGATTAAGGAATTCTTCGGGTCTTCGCAGCTTTCGCAGTTCATGGACCAGGTGAATCCGCTGGCAGAGCTGACGCACAAACGCCGCCTGTCCGCGCTCGGTCCGGGCGGTCTTTCGCGCGACCGCGCGGGCTTCGAGGTGCGCGACGTGCATTACACGCACTACGGGCGAATGTGTCCGATTGAGACGCCGGAAGGCCCGAACATCGGGCTGATTGTGTCGCTGGCAATCTACACGCGCGTGAACGATTACGGCTTTTTGGAAGCTCCTTACCGCAAAGTGAAAGACGGCAAGGCGACCGACGAGGTGGCATATCTTTCTGCGATTGATGAAGACCGCTATTTTATCGGTCAGGTCGCCGAGGGCATGAAAAAGGACGGTTCATTCCCCACGGAAATGGTCTCCTGCCGCAACCGCGGCGACTATACGACGCGCAACGTGAAGGACGTGCAGTACATGGACGTTTCTCCGCGGCAGGTCATCTCGGTCTCTGCGTCGCTCGTTCCTTTCCTGGAGCATGACGACGCGAACCGCGCGCTCATGGGCTGCAACATGCAGCGTCAGGGCGTTCCGCTGCTCTTCCCCGAGCCGCCGTATGTCGGCACGGGCATGGAGCGCAAGGCGGCCTATGATTCGGGCGTGTTGGTCAAGGCAAAGCATGACGGCGAAGTCGTGTGGGTGACGAGCGACCTGATTAAGGTGAAGCCGGCAAATAGCGACAAGCTGGACGAATACCCATTGCTCAAATATCAGCGTACCAATCAGGATACGTGCTACCACCAGCGTCCGACAGTGCAGGTGGGCGAGACGGTCAAGAAAGGCGATATACTCGCGGACGGTCCCGCCACGTTCAACGGCGAGCTTTCGCTCGGGCGCAATCTGTTGGTCGGCTTTGTGCCGTGGAACGGGTACAACTACGAGGATGCGGTGCTTATCAGTCGGCGTGTGGTAAAAGAGGACATGTACACGTCCATCCACATTAAGGAATTTTCTACTGAAATCCGCGAGACGAAGCTCGGGCCGGAGAAAATTACGCGCGACGTGCCGAACACGGCGGAAAAGAACCTTGACAACCTCGATGCCGAGGGCATCATCCGAATCGGCGCGAAGGTGCGCGCGGGCGATATTCTGGTCGGCAAGGTTACGCCCAAAAGCGAGACGGAGACTACGCCGGAATTCAAGTTGCTCAACTCAATCTTCGGCGAGAAGGCGAAAGAGGTGCGCGATTCATCGCTGCGCGTTCCGCATGGCGTTGAGGGCGTGATTATCGACGTGCAGCGGCTCAAGCGGAGCGCGGGCGACGACCTGAATCCCGGCGTTGACGAGGTGGTCAAGGTGCTGATTGCCAACAAGCGCAAGCTGTGCGAGGGCGACAAGATGGCGGGTCGTCACGGCAACAAGGGCGTTGTGGCGCGTATTCTTCCCGAGGAGGATATGCCGTATCTGGAAGACGGTACGCCGCTCGACGTGTGTCTGAATCCGCTGGGCGTTCCGTCCCGCATGAACATCGGGCAGATTATGGAATCGGAATTGGGCATTGCGGGTCGCTACCTGAACCAGTATTTTGAGAGTCCCGCGTTCCAGACACCGAGCCAGGAGCAGATTGCGGAAAAACTGAAGGAGGCGGGATTAAGCCCCGACTGCAAGCAGGTCGTCCGTGACGGGCGTACTGGTGAACCGTTCGTGAACCCGATTTTCGTGGGCGTGATTTACTTCCTCAAGTTGCACCATTTGGTTGATGACAAGATGCACGCGCGCTCGACCGGTCCGTACTCGCTGGTCACGCAGCAGCCGCTCGGCGGAAAGGCGCAGTTTGGCGGCCAGCGTCTTGGTGAGATGGAGGTGTGGGCGCTTGAGGCCTACGGCGCGGCGAACACCTTGCAGGAAATGATGACGATAAAGAGCGACGACATGAACGGCCGCTCGAAAATCTACGAGTCCATCGTGAAGGGCGACCCGTCCTCGCCGGCGGGCGTTCCCGAGTCGTTCAACGTCTTGGTGCAGGAACTTCGCGGTCTGGCACTTGACTTTACGATTTATGACGCGAAGGGCAAGCAGATTGCCCTGACTGAGCGCGACCAGGAGCTGATTGACAAAGCGAGCACTGGTTTTGACAAGGAGACCGAACATGCGTGACATTCAGGATTTTGACAGCCTTAAGATTAAGCTCGCCTCGCCCGACACGATTCGTGCCTGGTCGTATGGCGAGGTGAAAAAGCCGGAGACGATTAACTACCGCACGCTCCGCCCGGAGAAAGACGGTCTGTTCTGCGAGCGCATTTTCGGCACGACGAAGGAATGGGAGTGCTACTGCGGCAAGTTTAAGTCTATCCGCTACAAGGGCGTGATTTGCGACCGTTGTGGCGTTGAGGTGACGCACTTCAAGGTGCGGCGCGAGCGCACGGGGCACATCGAACTGGCCGCGCCGGTGAGTCACATCTGGTATTACCGCTCGGTGCCGAGCCGCATGGGACTTCTGCTTGATTTGCAGGTGGCGGCGTTGCGCAGTGTGCTTTACTATGAAAAGTACATTGTCATCGATGCGGGCGACACGGACTTGAAGCCGAAACAGCTTTTGACGGAAGATGAATACATCGAGGCACAGGAGCGGTATGGTCAGTCGTTTACGGCGGGCATGGGCGCGGAAGCAATCAAAACCCTGCTTGAGAACTTGAATTTGGATGACCTTGCGGCGGAACTGCGTGCGAAAATGATTGAAAAGGGTGCGAAAAGCGACAAGCGTCTGCTTAAGCGCATTGAAATCGTGGAGAATTTCCGCTCGTCGGGGAACAAGGCTTCTTGGATGATTTTGGATGTTATTCCCGTCATTCCGCCGGACTTGCGGCCGATGGTACAACTGGACGGCGGGCGTTTTGCCACAAGCGATTTGAACGATTTGTATCGCCGTGTGATTAACCGCAACAACCGCTTGCAGCGGCTCATGCAGCTTTCTGCGCCGGACATCATCATCCGTAATGAGAAACGTATGTTGCAAGAGGCGGTTGACGCGCTGTTCGACAACTCGAAACGCAAGCGTGTGGTCAAGGGTGCGTCAAACCGTCCGCTCAAGTCCATCAGCGATATGCTCAAAGGCAAGCAGGGACGATTCCGGCAGAACCTGCTCGGCAAGCGTGTCGATTACTCGGGTCGTTCCGTTATCGTCGTCGGCCCGGAGCTGAAGCTGTGGCAGTGCGGACTTCCGACCAAGATGGCGCTTGAGCTGTTTAAGCCGTTCATCATGAAAAAACTCGTCGATAAGGACGTGGTGTTTAATATCAAGAAAGCGAAGATGCTTGTGGAGCAGGAAGCCCCGGAAGTGTTCGCGATTTTGGACGAGGTGGTGCGTGAGCATCCCGTCATGCTTAATCGTGCGCCTACGCTGCATCGTCTGGGAATTCAGGCGTTTGAGCCGGTGTTGGTGGAGGGCAAGGCGCTCAAACTGCACCCGCTCGCGTGCAAGGCGTTCAACGCGGACTTTGACGGCGACCAGATGGCTATCCACGTGC
>JAFLSP010000200.1 GCA_022510885.1 Treponema sp.
GCAAAAAATGTATGCTATAAAAGAATAAGATTTGACATTCACTGAATGTCAAATACTTTTATTACGGAGGTGTTTTTATGAAAGCATCAGAAATGGCCGCCATAATTCGTAATGTTGTCCCGGTCGCCTGTCTTGCTATTCTAATTGCAGGATGTGCGTCGCGGGCGACAAAGGACGTGAATGCGGTGTCCATCGGCTCTTCAGCAAAGAACGCGGCGGCCTCGTACACGGGGCTTAAGCGCAAGGTTGCGATAGCGCGTTTCTCAAATGAGACCACGTATGCGAAGGGCGCCTTCTACGACAAGGAGAACGACCCGCTGGGCAAGCAGACGGTGGACATTCTTTCCGCACGGCTTGCGGCAACGGACAAATTCATCCTGCTTGAGCGCACGGACCTTGATTCCATCAATGCGGAGAAAGAACTTGCGGGCTTGACGGCGCGGAATGTCGGTGCGGACTACCTTATCATCGGCTCTTTGACCAAGTACGGACGTAAAAATACGGGGGAGCAGGGATTTATCTCTCGTACTAAGCGACAGACTGTGGAAGCGGGAGTGAGCATTCGCCTTGTTGATGTCGCCACGGGGCAGATTATCTACTCGGAAGAAGCCAACGGAGAGGCGGAGACGGAATCTTCCACCACATTCGGCATGGGCGGCATGGCAGGGTTCGACGCGACGCTGAGCGACAAGGCAATCTCCGCCGCCATCACGCAGCTGGTTGAGAACATCGTGAACAACTGCATGGACAGGCCGTGGAAATCCTACTTTCTGTCTTATGACAGCGACGGCATCATCATAAGCGGCGGAAAAAGCCAGGGCATAAAGGCGGGGGACACGTTCAATGTGCTGCGGCGCGGCAAGCAGGTGAAGAATCCTCAGACGGGCATGATGGTGGAGTTGCCAGGCACTCAGGTCGGCACCGTCACGGTGATTATGACCGGCGGTGAGGACAAGAATAATGAATTCGCCTTTGTTGAGCTGACGGGAAGCGTTGACCGCGCGAGCTTGAATTCATACATCATTGAGGAGCAGAAAAAATGAAAAAACGAATGCTCTTTGCAGCGGTGCTTAGTACGTTGCTGTGCTGTATCGGGATTGTTTCTTGCGGCACTAGCGCACAGACCGTAGCAGCAGGACTGGAAAACACCTCGTACTTGCATTTTGTTGGAGACACAAGCACGTATACGCAAAAGGTCACTGTTGTGCTTGACGATGAGGTGACGTTTGAGGCAAAGGTGAGCAAAGAGCGATACCGTGCGGTAAAAAGCGAGCGCAAAGGAGCCACCTACAAGATAGTGCCCGGCGTGCATGACATCAGGGTTTTGTATCAGGGAAAAACCATCATAAACAAAAAGATATTCGCTTCCGCAAACGAAGTGAATACCGTGGAGTTGCCATGAAGAAGGTAATTGCATTGGGAGCCGTTGTGCTTGCCGGTCTGCTGCTGGCATCGTGCGCAACAAACAAGGAGCCGCCGCTGTATTATTGGTATGGTTACACAAACGCAGTGTATGACTACATCAAGTTGGGCGACGAGGATTCCAACGGAAAGATGCTTGAGGTATACCAGCAGTTGCTTGACGGTCAGGCGGGAACGGTTCGGCAGGTGCCGCCGCCCGGCGTATGTGCCGATTACGGCTGGATGCTCATTCAGTCCGGCAAAAAAGAAGAGGGCAAGGAGTTGCTCAGAAAGGAGATGGAGTTGTATCCTGAATCCGCCGCCTTTATTCAGAGCATTCTCAGGAGGGTGAACTAATGAGAAGGAAACACACGTTCATAGGGTTTGCATTCTTGGGGCTGTTGTCTGTGTCTTGCGCCTCAACGCAATATGCTTCCAAAAGAGAAGCCTTTGCCGGAATGTATGGCGAGAACCCGCCCGTGTCCATCCTCGTGATGCCGCCGATAAACACAAGCACGAGCGTAGAGGCAAAAGATTATTTCTATTACACATTGAGCCAGCCGCTTGCGAACCATGGTTATTACGTGTACCCTGCGCTGCTTTCAATGCAAACGTTGCAGACAGAAAGTGCCTATGATTCGGAAATGTTCATTGAGGGCGATATATCCAAGTTCGGCAGCACGTTCGGCGCGGATTTGCTTTTATTCACCACCATCACTAACTGGGAAAAACACGGCGTTGCAGGAAGCGTTGACGTGGGCGTGGAATATCTTATCCGCTCTACGTCCACGGGCGACACCGTGTACAAGCGTAAGGGGACGTTCCATTACAATACTGCCACACAAGGCAGTGGAGGCGGACTTATTGCCCTTGCAGTGCGTATGGCTACAACGGCAATTAAAACTGCCGTTACTGATTATGTGTCCGTTGCCCGCTCATGTAATGTCATGGTATTGGGCAACCTTCCTAATGGAAAGTACACGGGTATTGCAGGTGCGGATGGGGATGAAAGCCCCGGTAGCGACAACGTGAGTATGAAGGCGACCTACTTCTTGGATTATTAAGGCGAGGAGGACTTAGCCAGCGGGAAGCGCGCGCATCGCAGGATGTGCGCGCTTTATTTTTGTTCACGCGCCTTTTTTCTGCGGGACGGCGACGATGAGCGCGAGCGAGACGAGGTAGGGGAGGGCGAGGA
>JAFLSP010000201.1 GCA_022510885.1 Treponema sp.
AAATTTTCTGCAATGTGCGCCGCGTTGCCGCTGCCGGGAATGGCGATGTAGCCCGACTGCAAGTGCCAGCGCACGATGACCTGCGCCGCCGTCTTCTTGTGCGCCCGTGCGATTTCAAGCACGGTCTTGTTCTGCAAATGCTCCTTCGTGTGCCCGCGTCCGCCGAACGGATAGTAGCTTTCCATGAAGATGCCCTGCGTCCTTGCCCAGTCTCGCAAGGCATTGTTCTGGTGGAAGAGGTGGTTTTCGTTCTGCACGACTGCGGGCGGAATGTCAAAGCGGCTGGCAAAACGCTCCACGCCCTCCTTCGTGTAAAAGTTGGAGATGCCGATGGAGCGGATTTTACCCGCCTTGACCGCGCGACACATCGCCGAGTACACCGCGGCATCTCCTGCGTCCGAGCCGTGCTGATGGAGCAGAACCAAGTCGATGTACGACACACCGAGCCGCCGCAAGGAATCGTCAATGTCAGCGTCAGGACTGTCGCTCCATGGAACAAGCTTTGTGGTGACAAACACTTCCTCGCGCGTACAGATTCCGTCGGCAACCGCGCGGCGCAGTGCGTTTCCCACCTCCGCCTCGTTGCCGTAGTATTTCGCCGTGTCAATCAGGCGGTAGCCTGTTTTGAGCGCGGCATACACGGCGGACTCGCAGTCCTTGCCCGTGAGTGTCCATGTTCCAAGCCCCAGTGTCGGCATCTCGTAGCCAGAGTTGAGTTTGACGGTGCGGGGCATTTCCGCAAGTGCCGCCGAGGTCACGATTGCCGCCGCAAAAAGCGCGCCGAGTTTCTTCATCTGCCGTGTGCTCCTTTTATTTGTATGACCGTGCAAGGATTCCCGCAACGTCATCGTCGCTCAGCTCGCAGGGATTCGCCTCGTACAAGCCGCCCTGCATCGAGCGCGCGCCCTTGGCAATCTGCGGCAGCTCCTCGCGCGAAAAGCCGTAGTCGCTCATCTTCAGGTCGTCCACGCCGCACGCTTTCTCAAGCGCCGTCAGTCTGATGATGAAGTCCTGCGGCCTCACGTCGCCTTCCGCGCCCATTGCCCGCGCCATCTTCACAAAACGCTCGTCGCAGGCGTGGCGGTCTATGAAGAACTGATAGAATTCCCGCGCGATGATGATGAGACCTGCGCCGTGCTGCAAGTTGTGGTGGAACGCGCTCATCGAATGCTCCATTGAATGCGCCGCCGTGGTACTGGTGAGCTGCATTGTCATGCCTGCCACGGTGCTTGCGTATGCCACGCGCTCCCGCGCCTCAAGGTCGTTTCCGTCCGCCACGGCGCGTGGAAGATAACGCGCGATGCTCTCTATGCACGAGAGCGCGAGCGTCTCGCTCAGTATGTTCAGCCCCCTGCTAATCATCACCTCGGTGTTGTGGAAGAGCGCGTCGAATCCCTGATAGGCAGTGTATTTTGGCGGAACGCTTTTCATGTAGGTTGGGTCAACCACGGCGAGAACCGGAACAAGTTCCGGGAAACCGAAGCCGATTTTCTCCTTTGTCTCCAGATTGGAGATGACACCGTAGGCGTTGATTTCGCTGCCCGTTCCGCTTGTCGTCGCGATTGTCACGACCGGGAGCGCAGGATTGGCGAGCGTCTTGCGTCCGCCGGTGCCGCCCCACACATAATCCCACAGCTGACCGTCATTCGTGGCCATCGCCGCCACCGCGACAGACGAGTCCAGCACCGCGCCGCCGCCGAGCGCGACGATGAAATCGCAGTGGTTCTCGCGTGCAAAAGCGGCGGCCTCCATGACGGTGGTGTTGAGCGGATTCTCGATGATTTTGTCGAATATGACGTAATCCGCGCCCGCAAGCCGCAGTTCCTCCTCCGTCCTTGCGAGCGAACCGTTCGTCTTGACCGACTTTCCGCTCGATATGAGGAGCAGAGCCTTCTTTCCCGGAAGCCGCTCATTGTGAAGCTCCGCGAGCTTTCCCGAACCGAAGAGCAACTTGGTCGGGTTGTGAAACATGAAACTGAGTTCTGACATACAAATCTCCTTGCAAAATTCCGCGCGGAAGGCACTCAATCGCAGTCTGACCGCTTGATTCTGCGCCGCGCGCGTTGTATATTCAGATAGTACAAGTTGAAGCGCGCTTTAAGTCAAGCGATTCGCGCGTTTTTTGGGAGAAAATCATGCGCTATACCATAGGCGAGATGGCAGGACTGATGGGAGTCGCGCCCTCGGCGCTCCGTTACTATGACAAAGAGGGTCTGCTTCCCTTCGTGGAGCGGACGGAGGGAGGAAGCCGCGTGTTCAAGGATTCGGATTACGAGGCTCTGAAAGTGATTGACTATCTCAAACGCGCGGGGCTTTCCATCAAGGAAATCCGCGCGTTCATCGACATGGCGGAAGAGGGAGACGCAACGATTGAGGCACGGCTCGCCCTCTTTGAGGAGCGACGCGCGGCAGTGGAAAGGCAGATTGCCGGTCTTGAGGAGACGCTCGCCCTGCTCAACTTCAAATGCTGGTATTACAGAACCGCGCTTGAGGCTGGAACAGAGGACGTGGTGAGAGGACTTGCCTGCGATGCCGTGCCGGACGAACACAAGGACGCTAAGCGGACGCTGGACATA
>JAFLSP010000202.1 GCA_022510885.1 Treponema sp.
GTTGCTCCACCTGGTCAAGTGGCAGCCCGGTACATCGCGCGATTGTTTCCGCGGGAATTGCCTCGTGCAGCATTTTTCTCGCGGTTTCGGCGACCTGCTTTTCCTGTGCTTCTGCTGCCTTTTTCTCGGCCAGTTCTATCGCTAACTCCTTTGCTATCTCCACCGCCAGTATCTCACCCTCTTCCCGTGCCCGAATCGTAAGTTCCTCTTCCCAGGTCATAAAGCGATGCCTCCACTGTGCGTTGGTCTTGGCGCGCGCCACCAGTGCGGCGAGCGAAAACCCCGGGAAGCCGCTTTGTGCCGCTTCCCGGGGCAGGCCGCTATGCTTCGGCCACGCGGATTACGCCGGACTGCGCTTTGCGCACGGTCTTCAGCGACCTGCCGCCGCCCGCATACGACGTGTGCAGCAGGATTCGGTAGGTTCCCGCCGCCTGCCCGCGCGGAATGATGAACTCAATCCTGCTGGCAAGGTTTGCTTTCAGCAGGCTGCTCCCAATCTTTGTCCAGGAGCCTTCGTCATCCGCGATGCTGCCGTCGCCGTCCGCAGGGCACAGGTACAGCCCGCTCGTCTCGCCGCCGAGTTTCATGTTTGCGCCGGTCATGCGGACTCGCGTGCCCGCCGTGAACTCGTCGCGCTCCTCCTCGTCGTAGGTGTCGAACAGCCGCTCTATGCGCGGGCTGTGGTCTGCGACGGTTATTTTCTTTACGGAAAGCTCCTTGAGCGCATCGTTCGTGAGTGCCGATGGCGTGAAGCCCGCCGAGAACCCGGCAACCGTAAGGTCGCTCGCGCTTCCGTTTTCTGCGGATGCGTCCGCCGTGATGAACAGCGTGCCGAGGTCGAGGATGTTCACCGCCTCGCCCCGCGAGAGCGCCTCAAGGATTTCCGCCTTTATCAGCCCCGTGATGTGCTTCACCATGAGCGCGTTCGTTCCCAAGTCCTTTTTCTGAATCCGGGCGATTATCTGCTCCATGGTGATGGTGTCGCGGTCGAACCGGGCGTAATACCTGCGTCCGTTGTTGAAGGGATTTTTGTACATGGTCAGCGTTCCCTTGCCGCTGTTGTCGTCGAATGTGATTTTGGTTACATCACTCATCTCTGTTCTCCTTGCGCGTCGTGCGCATTTTGCTGTGTGCGGTGCGGAAGCCCTCTCGGTCTCCCGCTTGACGAGATACAAAGATTCGTGTAGGATTTTCTCGTTGCATTCGAGATTCTGCACGAATCTTTTACGCCCGGTTTCTGTCAGACAGTTGCCGGGCGTTTTCCATTGCGAATTCTGCCGTCTCGCATGACGTTTCCGAAGAGCCTGTTACATAGCCGTCCCTCCATTCCACAAATTTTTCATACTCATGCACGAAGTCATCAAGCTCCGCGCTTCCCGAAAGCGATTCCGCCTGCTCCCCCTCCGAAGGAGCATCGTGCGGAAAAACATAGCACGTGAATACATTGGTGCGCAACTCGATGATGTGCGACACCACCCGCCGAGCCGTTGCGTCCGTAATGAAATCCGGAACGCGGATTCCGAAGCGGAAGTCGTCGTACCAGTGGCACAGCTCGTGGGCGATGTCGGCCAGTGCCGCCCGGTCGCCGCGTTCCGCGCGGGCGAAGAGCGACGCTTTTATGTAGACGACCCGGAGCGGGCAGTCATCGTCGGCAGGACTGTAGAGCGCGCCGATTCCCGGGTCGTCCCAGTCAGCGTCCTCCACGATTTGGTACGTGAAGGTGCCGTCCACCTGTCCGATGTTGTGCTCCAATGCCCGGAGGACGGGAAACTTCTCTCCGTCCGTGATTCCGAGCAGATGCCTGAAATCACGGGTCTTTTGCTTCAAATCTTCTGCCATCAGCATGAGCGATGTGAGAAGAGCCTCAAGTATCTGTTCCATTCGCGCCTCCCTGCGCCTCTACCTTCCGCATGAACGTCTTGAGCAGTTCCTGCATCTGCCTGAGCTGCTCGCCGTCAAGCCTTGTCAAATCACGGGCGAACATCGTCGCCGTGTCCACGTACTGCCTCATGCAGTTTTTGCTGCGCACATCCTTCAGGCTGATGACGACCTCGCCTTTCAGCTGCTGCACCGCGTTCTCAAACTCCTCCTTCTGTCCGTCCGTGAGGCTGTACGCACGGTACAGGTTCTCCCGGAATTTCTGCGTGACGCTCCTGCTCCCGTTTTGGATGCTCGAAAGCGTCGCCGATGATACGCCAAGCTGTTCCGCCATCTCGCCCAAGCGCTGGTCATTGTCTATCCGCAGCTTGCCCAAGAATTTCGCAACTTGTGTCATCATTACCTCCATCCGCCTCGCGCGGCATGACATATATAAAGGGCAACGCCCATATTCTACAAATACTATATCATTATTTTTACTTAAATGCAATAGCGATTTATACAATTTTTGTATAAATTTTGGTTTGACAAACGCGCCTTGTACGGCCGTGCACGCTCACTTGGATGCTGGCTGCACGCGGGGCGGGAGATACGCATCCAAGTGAGGCTGACAACAGCATCCAAGTGCGCTTGAATATGGCTTCCAAGTGCATTGAGAGGGAGCATCCAAGTGGGGAGTGG
>JAFLSP010000203.1 GCA_022510885.1 Treponema sp.
AATCCGCTGCAAGAATTTCCTCGTGCGCTCCTCTTTGGGATGGTTGAAAATCTCGGCGGGAGTGCCCTTCTCCACCACAACGCCGCCGTCCATGAACACCACCTGCGAGGCGGCCTCCTCCGCGAAGCTCATCTCGTGCGTCACAACAATCATCGTCGTCCCCTCCCTCGCAAGCTCCTTGATGACGTTCAGCACCTCGCCCACAAGCTCCGGGTCGAGCGCGCTGGTCGGCTCATCAAAGAGGACGACATCGGGATTCGGGGCGACTGCCCGCGCGATTCCCACCCGCTGCTGCTGTCCGCCCGAAAGCTCGGAGGGATAGTAGTCCATCCTGTCGCGGAGGCCCACTTTGTCAAGCGCGCGCTCGGCAATCTCACGCGCCTTGTCCCTGGGGATTTTCCTTGCCGTCACAAGCCCCTCCATCACGTTCTCAAGGGCGGTCTTGTTGGCGAAAAGGTTGTAGTTCTGATAGACGAAGCCGGTCTTGCGGCGCACGGTGAGAACCGTCTTTTTGCTAGCGTGTGAGAGCGAGGTCTTTATGTCGTCGAACTCAAGCTCGCCCGAGTCGGCGGTCTCAAGGAAATCAATCGTGCGAAGGAGCGTCGTCTTCCCCGAGCCGGACGGCCCGAGAATCACAACCACGTCGCCCTTCTCCACGGTCAAATCCACGCCCTTAAGAATCTCGTTCTTCCCGAATGATTTATGCACGTTCGTAACTTTAAGCATATCATCTCCTAAAACTCCGCGTTAGCGGGCGCGCATGGATGCGCGAAATCGCAGATTTTTCCGCAGGGCAAATCTGCAACGTGAAAAAATACACGGATGTATTTTTTCACGCTCTCCGACCAAGTGCTTTTGCGGATGCGGCAGTCGTTCCACTTTTGAAAACCGAAGCCCGCCGCTCCCACAGTTTGAACAGCCGCTGCACCACCGAGCAGATTATTATATAAATGATGAAAATATCAAGATACGACTCGATGTAGTTGTAGCCGAACGAAGCCTCGATTTTGGCGACCGCCGTCACGTCCTTCACCGTCATCATAAAAGCGAGCGACGTGTTCTTGATGAGGCTCACCGTGGCGTTGCAGAGGTTGGGCAGCGCGGCAACGAGCGCCTGCGGGATTATAATCCTGCGGAATGTCTGCGAGTATGTCAGCCCGCTCGTGTAGCCCGCCTCAAGCTGCCCCTTGTTTATCGTGAGGAGCGCGGAGCGGAACACCTCGGAAAGGAGCGCCGCCATGCTCATCGAGAAAACCCCGAAAGCGTAGAAAATTGGATTGAGGTCAAAGATGTTGATGCCGCTTCCGCTCTTTTTGAAAAAGGCGTTGAGCGCGGAGGGCACGAGCGAGTAAATCACCATAATCTGAAGGACGACCGGCGTTCCCCGGATGAGCGAGACATAGACCGAGCAAATCTGGCTGAGCACCCTCACCTTGTGGATTCTCGCCAGGGCAATCAGAAAGCCGAGCGCCGCCCCGAAAACCAGCGACACCGCCGTAATCAAAAGCGTGGTGGGCACCGCCTTCCACAGAGCGAAAAAAGTCCTTATAAAAAATGACGGGTCAAACATAAAAACTTTCCCCCAGCTTAATCAAAGCGATTTCCTGCCCTTCGAGAGCCTCGCCTCCACCTGCCTGAACACCTGCTCGAACAAAAGCGTGAGCGTCCAGTAGATGATTGCCTGCGCGATGTAGGTCTCAAGCGCATACGCTCCGAAGTTGATGCTCACGAGCATATTACCCCTGCCCATCAAATCTATCAGCCCGATAGTGAACGCGAGCGAGCCTTCTTTTAGAATCGCAATCAGGCTGTTGCCGAGGTTGGGGATTGAGACCACGAACGCCTGCGGAAGCAGTATCCGCACGAACGCCTGCTCCTCGGTCAGCCCCGATGTGAGGGCCGCCTCGCGCTGTCCCGCCGGAACTGCAAGATAACTCGCCCGCATAATCTCGGCGGCGGTCGCGCTGAAAAGAAGCCCGAGCGCGGTAATCACATAGACCGCCTTTGACCAGCCGTTTATGTCGATGTGGAACAACGCCCAGAAGAGGTTGGGAAGTCCGTAGAAAATCACGAAGAGCATGACGATTGAGGGCGTGCAGCGGAAAGCGTTGATGACGAATCCCGCCGTGCGCCTCTTCCACGCGCGTTTCGAGAGCATCGCCTTGGCAAGGAAGAAGCCGAGAAGAAGCCCCACGAGCGTAGTTCCGAGGAGCACCTCGAACGTCACCGAAAGGTACGGCAGCAATGTCGGGATGAATTCGATTATTTTCTGCGGATAGAACGGTCTGTCCATCGCCGCCTCCTTTTTCGCGCCTAGTCAAGCAGAGCCGAGACATCCTCGCCGAAGTACTTGACCGCAAGCGCGGAGATTGTGCCGTCAGCCTGCAACTTCTCAATCGCGGTGTCGTAAGCGTCCGCGAAATCCTTGAACCTCTTGTTGAAGAGCGGCCAGGTCGGGATGCCCTTGTACGGAATGTACGTGAGCTTGTCCCTGTACTGCGCGTAAGGCGCGCCGTCCACAAGGACATTGTTCTGATATGAGAGCTTTATGTCAACA
>JAFLSP010000204.1 GCA_022510885.1 Treponema sp.
AGAAATAGAAAATTATTTTCTTTAGCAAGGAGGAAATCCATGAAAAAGATGAAGATACGCGTCATGGCATTGTTCGGCGCGCTCGCATTGGCGGCATGGGGAATAACCGGCTGCTTCTTTTACCATGACCATGAGGAAAGCACGACCGGTGTCCTTACGGACGGCCCGCTCAGCACGGGACGTGCCACGGTCTATGCATTGCCAAATGGTTCTCCAGGCGCTGTCAAACTGGGGTCGAATTCCAGCATTGCCGTCCTTGCCGTAGCGAACACCGGCATAGCGACCTATGCTGCTGCGGGAAGCTACTCTGGAAACAACCTTGCAGATGCGTTTGCTGCAATTCCCGACACCGGCTCTTACGAAATCACGCTCGGGCCGGGAACGTACAGAGTGACCGGGCTTACCTACAAAGGCTCTGCCACCATAAAAATCAAAGGAACGGGAAGCGCAAAGTACGGCACGGATGTCCTCATCTATGGAGAGGGCACCGACATGTCGGCGGAATCCACCCGCTCCACGCTCTCGTTCCAAGGCTCGTGCAACGTCATCCTTGAGAACGTCGCCGTGCAGAACTCCTACGGTATGACGACGGGAACGGCGCAGGCGGAGGCGCTCGGGGTCGGCGGTACGCCGTTCTCGGGAACGCTCGCGGCATACAACTGCGCGTTCCTGAGCGGACAGGACACCATCTGCACCGAGGGCAAGGCGTGGTTCTACGACTGCTACATCGAAGGCGACGTTGACTTCCTGTGGATGGAGACCTACTCATCAAAGGTCGCGCTCTACGAGAACTGCCGCATCCGCGCGATTGACTCGCGCACCACCAGGGCATACTTCACAGCCCCGCGCCTTGCGGTTGCCAGCACTGTGGGCAAGGGCGTGGTCATCTTCAACTCCACGCTTGAGGCCGAGAACGGCTTGAAAGAGGTATACCTTGGGCGCAACCCCTGGGACGCGGAAAGCGACGAGAAAAAAGGCACGAACTATTTCAACAACTACTACGAGAACGTGGCAATCGTCGGCACGAAATACTACGGCAACGCGCTGAACGAGGCGATTTGGAGCGGCAGCGGCGCGCACGGAGCGGGAGGCCAGCAGTTCGTGGGTTTCAAGACAGACACACACTTCAGGGCGTCGTCGAGCGGCGTGGGCGCGCGGCTCACATCCGCGCAGGTCTCGGCGGAATACGCGGGTCGCAACAATATCCTCAACCGCCTGTATAATGTCGGTGAGGGGTGTTTCCAGGAGGACGGTGCCGTTTGGGACGTGGCGGCCCTCGTCGCTGCGAACGGCTGGAGCGTCACGAGCGACTCGTCGAAGTCAAAACTCACCTCCGACAGCACCAAGACGAACGTGAAGTATGACTTCACCGACGAGGGGCTTCTGAAAGGTTCGGATGCGACACTAACACAGTCGGGGTTCGGTCAGGACAAGACTTTTGCCAACGGCAATGCAGGTGCGACGCTGACGTTCTGGATTGTGGGCGACTGCAAGATAACTGTCAGCGGGTACTACAGCGGCGGGGCGACGGTCACGCACGGCTCTTCTAGCGCGTCATACACAATTGCTACGCAGGGAGCATCCGACTCTGCTGTGCTCTCCTTGACTGGCATTTCGTCGGCGGGCGAAAAGGTTACGGTAAAAGCGACTGCCGACAAAACCTACATCACCTCAATCGACGTGCAGTACACGAGCAACGTGGATGCCGCGTGGGCGGCGCTCAAAGCGAAACTTGCAAATAATGCGACGTATAATTTGCGAGCGAGCGGACTTTCCGGTCCCACTTACACATCAACTGACGGTAAGTTGTATATAGATGCCGACAAAATCGCTACTGACCATGGTGCAACGCTGGCTAATGGAAAAGAACTCACTCTGTCCGTGCAGGGCGCCGCAAAGATTACGTTTGGCAATTGCATGTATGACAATGCAGCCACGGTCACAGTAACCAACACGACTACGAGCACGCCTCTTAACAGTATGTCTATTTCAAAAGGAGATAGTAAAACAGACGGCACAACATCATATATCTACAGCGGTGCAAGCGGCACGCTCAAGTTCGTTCCAAACGCACAAATTTACCTGCACTACGTGCAAGTGGAATACGTGTATTAAGTTACACGGACTGACTCAAGTTTCCGTCATCTACGTGGAGTAGCGCAAACCACCACGCGCGGGGCTGTTCTCCATTCGGGGAACAGCCCCTTTTTTCTTCGCGCCAAGCAATCCGAAGCGTCAGATTCGGTGAAAAATCGAGTTTTCTTGCAATCTGCACGTCAGATTCGGCAAAAAGCCAAGTTTTCTCGCTTTCTGCGCGTCAGATTGGACAAAAAATCCAGTTTTCCTGCAATCCGCGCGTCAGATTCGGCGAAAAGTCCAGTTTTCCCGCAATCCGCGCATCAGATTGAGCGAAAAGTCCAGTTTTCCCGCTTTCCGCGCGTCAGATTAGGCGAAAAGTCCAGTTTTCATGCTTTCCGCGTCGCAGATTAGACGAAAAGTCAAGTTTTCCCGCTTTCTGCGCGTCAGATTAGGCAAAAAGTCGAGTTTTC
>JAFLSP010000205.1 GCA_022510885.1 Treponema sp.
GAACGGCGTTTTGCCGTTCGCGGAAATCACGCTTGGACGGGCATCGCCTTGTATTGTCGGCACGTCTGCCGTATAATGTCGGCGGAGGCGAATGATGAACATACAATGGGACGCGGGCAAGTACACGGCGGACTTCTCTTTTGTCCACCAGTACGGGAGCGGCGTGATGGACCTGATTGACGCGGGCGCGGGTGCCGCCGTGCTGGATTTGGGCTGCGGGAACGGCGCGCTGACAAAGGTGCTGAAAGAGAGGGGCTATGCGGCGAAAGGTTTGGATGCCTCGGAGGAATTCCTGGACATCGCGCGGGAAACCTGCCCCGGCATTGAGTTCGTGCGTGGGGACGCGACTCATTTCAGCTTTCCCGAGCCGTTCGATGCCGTGTTCTCCAACGCCGTCTTCCACTGGATTGAGAAGGCGCGCCAGCCGGACATGCTGGGGTGCGTGCGCGCCGCCCTCAAGGAAGGCGGGCAGTTCGTCTTTGAATTCGGCGGCCACGGGAACAACCGGCTCATTCACGGTGCGCTGGCGGAGGCGTTCGCGGAGCGCGGCTTCCGCTATGAGATGCCGTTCTACTTCCCCACAATCGGCGAGTACGCGGCTCTTCTTGAGGGCGCGGGCTTTTCGGTGCGGTACGCCGCCCTTTTCGACCGGCTGACCGAACTCAAAGGCGAGGACGGGCTGAAGGACTGGATAGATATGTTCGTGAGGACACCGTTCTCCGCTGCCGGTGCAGGGCAGGAGAGGGAGGCAATCATAGACAGGGCGGCGGAGCTGCTGCGGGGCGATTTGTACGCGGACGGCAGATGGCACGCGGATTATGTCAGAATCAGAATGAAGGCAGTCCGCCTGTAGACGACTGACGGGCAGCGCGCCTCACTGCGCGATTGTCCGTTTCACCTCGGCGGGAACGCCGGCGGCAAGGCTGTTTTCGGGCAAATCTCGGATGACGACGCTTCCTGCGGCGATGACGCAGCCGCTTCCGATGGTGACTCCGGGCATGACCGACACGTTCGCGCCGAACCAGCAGTTGTCGCCCACGGTGATGGGCAGGGCTTTCTCCAGCCCATTGTTCCGGCTCGCGTAGTCCATGGGGTGGCTCGCGGTGTAGAAGCCGCAGAACGGCCCGATGAACACGTGGCTCCCGATTGAGATTTTCGCGCCGTCCATGAAGTAGCAGCCGTGGTTGACGAAAGTCTCCTCCCCGAACGCGGTGTTGCTCCCGTAGTCAAAGTAGACCGGCGCAAGGACGGTCAGCCCGCGCGGGATTTCCGCCCCGAGAATCTTTCTGAGGCTCTCCGCTTGCCCGGCGGACTGGGGCAGCGCGTTGTTGAAGTCGTAGCAAAGCCGCTCCGCCTTCAGCCGCATCTCCAGCAGGTTCTTGTCGTAGTTCGCGTCGTACCATTCGCCCGCGCGCATTTTCTCCTGTTCGGTCATACGCCCTCCTTTCATAAGTGCTTGGAGTTTCAAAACTCGTCGAAAAACGTTTGCAGCCGCTGTGCGAATTGAGCGACGTGCAGTCCGTCCACAAACGAATGATGAGCCTGCACCGAAATCGGAATCACGATTTTTCCGTCTTTCTCGTAATATTTGCCCCAGTCGAAAAGTGGCGTCGCATTGTCTTTTTTGCCCTGATTTGTGTGCGAGACGTGCGTGAACGTAATCCACGGCATCGGCGAGCATTGGAAAACATCGTTCCCCAGCGGCGCGGTAAAATATTCTTTCTGCTCCCGCGCCGTCTTCGTCGCCAGGTCCACATACTCTTCCATGTCGTCGAGCATGGGAATGTTGACGACCTTGAACAGCTGAGTTTCGGGATTCAGGTACGTGAAAGCCGTGTCCGCGCGGTCAAACAGGACAATCTGCCCGTCCAAGAACCTGTACCTGAACGCTTCGATTTGATTGGCGCATCTGCACACCGCGTACACCATGGCGACGGTAAACGAGAATCCGCGCTCTTTCACCTTCCGCCTGAAGTTCGTGATGTCGGCCTCAAACGTCACGCAGAATGCAGGCTCGATGCAATTCCTGAAGACCGCGCAGTGCGCCGCGCGCGCCCATGTCTTTTCATCGATGATTTTGTAGTCGCTCGCCATTTTCAGTTTCTCCTGCGGTGATACATTCTCAAAGCCCGCGCCTTATTCTATCCACCATTCGGGCGTGAGCTCTCCGAGTTTTATGGTGCGCCCGGCGGCATAGTCGAGCATTATTTCGATGTCCCTGTACTTGCCGTTCGGCATAAGCTGCACCATAAGCTCGCGGCAGGCACCGCACGGCGCGCCGCCCGCGCCGTCGGAAAGGACGCAGAGCACCTTGCTGATTTCCTGCTCGCCGTTTGTAATCATATTGAAAATCGCGTTCCGTTCCGCGCAGATGCCGAGCGTGGAGCACGTGTCGATGCACACGCCCGTGTAAATCCTCCCCGACTTTGAGAGAACCGCGGCGGCGACTTCCCCGCACGTGACGTATTCCGAAATCCTGCGCCCGTGCAGGACGGCCTTCGCCGCATCGTGCATTCGCGTCCAAATCTTTTCCATAA
>JAFLSP010000206.1 GCA_022510885.1 Treponema sp.
ATGGCATACCCATTCCAGAACATCGAGCCGAAATGGCAGAAATATTGGGCGGACAACAAGACGTTCCGCGTGACCGAGGACCCGCGCTTTCCCAAGGAGAGGCGCGCCTACGTGCTCGATATGTTCCCCTACCCGTCGGGCGCGGGGCTGCACGTGGGGCATCCCGAGGGCTACACGGCCACCGACATCTACTGCCGCTACCTGCGCATGAGGGGCTACAACGTCCTCCACCCCATGGGCTACGATGCGTTCGGCCTGCCCGCCGAGAACTACGCGATAAAGACCGGCACGCACCCCGCAGCCACCACCTACGAGAACATCGCGCGCTTCACCGAGCAGATTAAGGCGCTCGGCTTCTCCTACGACTGGGACCGCCAGGTCATCACCTGCGGGCCGGACTACTACAAGTGGACGCAGTGGATTTTCCTCCAGCTCTTCAAGCGCGGCCTCGCCTACGAGACCGACACGCCCATCAACTGGTGCCCGAGCTGCCTCACCGGGCTCGCCAACGAGGAAGTGAAGGAAGGCAGGTGCGAGCGCTGCGGGACGGCGGTCACGCGCAAGACCATCCGCCAGTGGATTCTCAGAATCACCGCCTACGCCGACCGCCTGCTTGAGGATTTGGACGGGCTCGACTGGCCGGAGAGCGTCAAGGCCATGCAGCGCAACTGGATAGGGCGCAGCGAGGGCGCGGAGGTCGATTTCTTCATCGCGGGCGCGGACGGAAAGCCCACGGAAGACAAGCTCACCGTCTACACCACGAGATGCGACACGCTCTTCGGCGCGACCTACATGGTCGTCTCCCCCGAGCATCCGCTCGTCAGGACGCTCACCACGGCGGAGCGGCAGGACGCGGTGGCAGCGTACCTCGACGAGGCGGCAAAGAAGAGCGACCTTGAGCGCACCGACCTCGCCAAGGACAAGACCGGCGTTTTCAGCGGAAGCTACGCCATCAACCCCGTCAACGGAAAGCTCATCCCCATCTGGATTGCCGACTACGTGCTGATTTCCTACGGCACCGGCGCGATTATGGCCGTCCCCGCGCACGACACGCGCGACTGGGAGTTCGCCAAGAAGTTCAGCCTGCCGATAATCGAAGTCCTCAAGAGCGAGGTTGACGTGCAGCGGCAGGCGTGGACGGAGGACGGAATCCACGTGAACTCCGAATTCCTTGACGGGCTGAACAAAAAAGACGCAATCGCAAAGATGCTCGGCTTTCTGACCGAGAAAGGAATCGGAAAGAAGGCCGTCAACTACAAGCTGCGCGACTGGGTGTTCAGCCGCCAGCGCTACTGGGGCGAGCCGATTCCGCTCGTCCACTGCCCCGACTGCGGAACCGTCCCCGTGCCGGAGGAGGAGCTTCCGCTTGAGCTTCCGGACGTGAAGACCTACCAGCCCACCGGCACCGGCGAAAGCCCGCTCGCGGGAATCGACGACTGGGTGAACTGCGCCTGCCCCAAGTGCGGCAAGGCCGCCCGCCGCGAGACCAACACCATGCCGCAGTGGGCGGGGTCGTGCTGGTACTACCTGCGCTACCTCGACCCCAAGAACGAGGGCGCGTTCGCCGACAAAGCGAAAGAGAGCTACTGGATGCCCGTCGATTTGTACGTGGGCGGCGCGGAGCACGCCGTCCTCCACCTCCTCTACGCGCGCTTCTGGCACAAAGTCCTCTTTGATTTGGGCGTGGTCAGCACCAAGGAGCCGTTCCAGCGGCTCATCAACCAGGGCATGATTACGAGCTTCGCCTACCAGCGCAGGAACAAGTCGCTCGTCCCCACCGACGCGGTGGACGAGAAGGACGGCAAATTCTACGCCAAGGACGACGGCGAGGAGCTTGAGCGCGTCATCGCCAAGATGTCAAAGTCGCTCAAGAACGTGGTGAACCCCGACGAGATGATTGCCGGCTACGGCGCGGACAGCGTGAGGATGTACGAGATGTTCATGGGCCCGCTCACCGTCTCAAAGCCCTGGAACACGCAGGGGCTCATCGGCGTGAACCGCTTCCTCGAAAAAATCTGGAACCTGAGCGAGAAGCCGCTCTCCGACACCGACATCACCGGCGCGCTCGGCAAGGAGCTTTCCGCCCTGCGCAAGACCTACGCCAAGACCGTCAAGAAAGTCACGGAGGACACAGCGAACCTCGACTTCAACGTCGCAATCAGCCAGATGATGATTTTCATCAACGAGGCGGGCAAAGTCAGCGCGCTGCCCAAGGCCATGTGGGAAGGCTTCGTGCTGCTGCTCTCCCCCTACGCGCCGCACCTCTGCGAGGAGCTGTGGCAGAAACTCGGCCACACCGAGAGCCTCGCCTACGAGCCGTGGCCGACCTTCAGCGAGGACTTCGCCAAGGACGAGCGCAAGGAATTCCCCGTGATGATAAACGGCAAGCTCCGCGCCAAGTTCGAGGCCGCCGCCGACACGGACAGCGCGACCCTTGAGGCTCTCGCCAAGGAGACGGACGGCTTCAAGAAATTCACCGACGGCAAGACCGTGGCGAA
>JAFLSP010000207.1 GCA_022510885.1 Treponema sp.
ACTGGAACATGGTGCACGGCTCGAACCCCGAGGACGTGCTCAAGGACGAGGAGGGGGTGCAGGTGATGAAGACGCTCGGGCGCAACATGGCGTGGATTCTCAAGTCGATTGAGGCGGGCAAGCGCGCGGGCGTGGCGCAGCCTGAATCCGAGAAAAAAATCTTCACCAACTTCATTCGGTAGCCTCGCATCATGCGCATATTTTTCCGAATTGCTTTCACGTGTTTGAGCCTGCTGGCACTCGCTTGTTGCCATAAGCCCAACACGAGCGGAATTCCTCAGACTAGCGGCGGACGCGAAATCATCAGACTTGCCCCAGACGTGCACTCAAAGATGCTCGACGCTTCCTTTTGGCGTTGCCGCGTGAAGAATTCCCATGACATCATTATGACAAAAGAGCAGATTGCGCGGTGGAACGAACGGGTCATTGAGCAAACCATGGCGGCGGACGAAGATTTGTTTTTCGTGCACGATTTGCGCCGCTTTGATTCGGTGGCTTCGTCGCCCGATGTGCGCCGTTTTATGGTTCGATACAATCCTTCATATCCTTGGTACAAAAAGCAGGGCGGCGAGACGCACAAACTCACAACTACGGATTGGCGCGCGCTCTACGAAAAAATGCACTTTGCGCCATTGGGCGACTTCTCGTATTTTTCTGGCGAGCGGGATACGCCTGGTGTGGAATCGCGGAACTTCCCCGTGCGCAAGGCGGTCACGGTGCGGCGGTCGGACTTGCGGCTCGTGCCGGACGACACGCTCTACACCGACGACGAGGAATACTGGTACGATGATTCCGCGCAGACTTCGGGCGTGCTTATGAACGAGCCTGTGCTCGTGCTGTGGGAGAGCGCGGACAAGTCGTGGCTGTACGTGCGCACGAACTATTGCACTGGCTGGATTCACCGCGAGGACGTGGCATTCTGCACCGAGGAGCAGTTCGCGCGTTACTTCGACTACGCCACGCAGGAGCAGAGCGGCTTCGTCACGATTACGGCGGACCGCGCCATGCTTTCCGAAGAGTACGCCGTTCCGACTGAGGACGCGGAGTTTGACGGCATTCCCGAACTGTTCATGGGAACATATCTGCACACCGCGGACTGGAACGACGAGCACATTGCAGACAGTTTTTTCCAGCGCAAGCCTTATGCTTGCTACATTGTCGAAATCCCCTACAGAAAAGCGGACGGCACGCTCGGCATCACTTATGCGGCAATCCCTGCTGGCATCTGCACGGAAGGGCTGCTCGACTACACGACGGCGAACGTGCTCGGACAGGCGTTCAAGCCGATTGGCGTGCGCTACGGCTGGGGTGGCATGGCGAACGCGCGCGATTGCTCCGAATACCTCAAGGACATTTTCCGTTGCTTCGGTTTTATGTTGCCGCGAGGCAGCCGCTCGCAACTTGCCATGCCCGGAAAGACCGTTTCATTTGAAGGCAAAAGCCTCGCCGCACGCAAGTCTGCCGTGAGCGCGCTTCGGCCCGGTTCGATTATGGGCTTCTTCGGGCACGTGTTCATGTACATCGGCGAAATTGACGGCAAGTACTACACGATTAACGCCGTGGGCGCGTATTACTTTGGCGACCCCGAGACCACCGAAGCGGTTGAAGTCAATTCGGTGAACGTGAACACTCTCGATGTGATGCGCAGGAACGGCAAGACATGGCTTGAGAATTTGACTTACGCCAAGTCGCTTACAAAATAATCGCTGTGGTGGCGCGACACGCAAGTTTGATTTTCGCATCGTTGCAAAATCGTATTTTCAATATTTTTTCTAAAATCGAGTTTTTTGGAAATATTGAACTTCAAGTATGGATGAGGGCGGGGCAGGCTCGACAGTGAATCATTATCAAAAAGGAGAACCATTATGGAAAAAGAGCAAATCTTTCAATTTATCTCGGAGCAGAAGACGGCGTTCATCGCCTCGGTCAACGAGCAAGGCTATCCCGTAATCCGCGCTATGCTTGCGCCACGCAAAATTGAAGGCAACGAAATTTATTTTACGACAAACACTTCGTCAAACAAAATAAGGCAATATTCTGCCAACAACAAGGCGTGCGTGTATTTCTACAAGCGGGGCAGGTTCAAATATCAAGGCGCGACGATAGTCGGAGACATGGAAGTCTGCACCGACCAAAAGACCAAGGACGAGATTTGGCGTCCCGGCGACAAGATGTTCTACAAACTCGGCGTTACCGATCCCGACTACTGTGTCTTGAAATTCAAATGCAAATCCGCAGAATATTATTGCGACTTCAAAATCGATTTCGTTGATTTGTCAAATTAGGGCGGAAGTCAATGCAAGCGCAAGGTGCGCACGGCATCTTGTTCATATCATTGCGGATAAAAAAACAGGGCTTGCGCCCTGTTTTCTCGCCGGAATCTCACTCAAAGAATCCTTTCGCCTTTAGAAGCTCCGCGTTCAGTATTCCGCCCAGCGCGGCTCCGCGCTTGG
>JAFLSP010000208.1 GCA_022510885.1 Treponema sp.
TGCATGACACGAACGCGCCCGCAAGAACCAAAGCGGCAACCGCCGCCAGAACAGTCAAGAATCTTTTCATAAGACTCCTCCTTGGAATAAATGTATTGCCCCGAACTTCGCGGAACGTAGTCACTATACAAAAAAAAAGCAGTGCGTCAACTCTGCCGCGCTCAAAAAATCTGCGGATTCGGAAGTCCATGCATAGCGTCACGCGGATTGCAGGCCTCGCCTCGCGTGGCGGCTTTCGCGTTTGATTGCGGTTCCCTGCGGTTCTGTGCTACAATCGGTGGAGACAACAGTTTTACAGGAGCTGACAATGCAGACAAAAGAGCGGATAATCGACTTCATCAAAAAGCAGAAGACGGCGTTCATCGCGTCAGTGGACGAGGACGGCTTCCCGAACATGAAGGCGATGCTCGCGCCGCGCAAGATTGACGGCAATCATTTTTACTTCACCACGAACACATCAAGCCTGCGCGTCGCCCAGTACGGGAAGAATCCCAAGGCGAGCATTTATTTTTACAATCGGGGGCGTTTCAAGTATGAGGGGGTGATGCTCACCGGCACGATGGAAGTGCTCCACGACGAGGCGACCAAAGAAGAAATCTGGCGCATGGGCGACACGATGTTCTACAAAAAAGGCGTTACAGACCCGGACTACTGCGTGCTCAGGTTCACCGCGCGCAAGGCGCGGCACTACTGCGACCTTAAATCCGAGAGCTTTGACTTTGCGTGAGAAAAACAAAGGCGGGGGATTTATGTGGCTGATATACGCCCTGCTGTCCGCAGTGTTCGCGGCGGCGACTTCCATACTGGCAAAAATCGGCATTGACGGCGTGAGCTCGAACCTTGCGACCGCAATCAGGACGTGCGTCGTTGTCGTGATGGCGTGGGCGATTGTCCTTGCGACGCGAGCGCAGGGCGGAATCCCGGACATCACCGCAAGGAGCTGGCTGTTCCTAATTCTGTCAGGCCTTGCCACGGGCGCGTCGTGGCTGTGCTACTACAAGGCGTTGCAGGCAGGAGAAGCGTCAAAAGTCGCGCCTGTTGACAAACTGAGCGTGGTGATTACGGTGGTGATGGCGTTCGTGTTCCTGCATGAGAGGCTCACGGTGAAATCGGCGTTCGGGTGCGTGCTGCTTGGAGCGGGCGCGGTTCTCATGGCGATGTGATGCTGGAAACGCAAGGTCGCGCTGTCGTCCCACGGTTTCATTTCGCTGCGTTTTCTGCTATACTCTGCTCATGGCGAGCGACATTCAAGTTAACAAGGCTTTGAGCCTCACCGACCAGCTGATTTCATGCCTTGACGAGGCGGAGCGACAGCTTTCTTCCGCGCGGAACTGGGGCTTCCTTGACGTTCTGGGCGGCGGATTTTTCGTCGATTTAATCAAGCATTCCAAACTGAACAACGCCAAGTCCACGATGGACAAAGTGAGCTACCTGATGGGCGAGCTTCAGCGCGTGATGGGCGGCATCGCAATCCCCTCGGACTACCGCATGGAAATCGGCGGCTTCGCCACGTTCGCGGATTTCTTTTTTGATGGCGGGATTGTGGACATATATATGACGGCGAAAATCATGAGCAGTCTGAGCGAGGTGCGGAAGCTCAGGGACAAGTGCTATGATTTGAAGAGCAGGCTGGGCAAGTTGTGAGGCAGGGGGATTCTCTCGCCACACTGTCTCCGAAAGCGGCTCCCTTTCCTCGCCGGCAATGTCATTCATCAGTGAGATTCTCGTTTTCGAGGCATCCAGCTTGCTGCGCGTTGATTTATGGATTTTGTTCTCTTTCACGATGGAATCAAATTCCGACGAGCCGCGATTTTTTCAGTTGCTCCGATTTCTCGCTCCACGGACGGTTTGAGTTCACGGCTTTATCGCCCTGCGGCAATATCGTCAGGTTCCCGGCAGCGTTCAGATGTTTCTCATGCAGTTCGTCCGTCTCCAAAGGCAAAGCCGAGAATTGCTTTTTCTGAGAACTTGACATATAGTTTATATGATTTACACTGCGACATTGCAATCAGCGGATTTTTAGTTGAGGAGGAACACAATGGACTTGTTCAAAGGAAAGACGGTCATCATCACGGGGGGCGGGCGCGCGGTCTTAAGTGACGGCTCGTGCGGCTCAATCGGGTACGGAATCGCGACGGCGTTCGCCAAGGAGGGCGCGAATATCGTGGTGACGGGGCGCAACAAACAGAAGCTGGACGACGCGAAGGAGGAGCTTGAGCGGCTTTACGGCGTGAAAGTCCTTCCCATCGCGGCGGACGTGAGCGCGGGAAGCGACAACGAGGCGGCGGTCGGCGCGGTGGTGGAGAAAACAATCGCGGAGTTCGGGCGGATTGACGTGCTTGTGAACAACGCTCAGGCATCGGCTTCCGGCGTTCCGCTCGCGGAGCACACGGTCGAGCAGTTCGACCTCGCGCTCTACTCGGGGCTGTACGCGACTTTCTTCTATATGA
>JAFLSP010000209.1 GCA_022510885.1 Treponema sp.
ACGTCGTTCGCCAGCGTGAACGCATCAGTAAGGGAAGAAAACTGCATACAAACTCTCCTTATCGTATGAAAATCACCGATTTGTCCTGCCAAGAAAAGCGGGTCGTGCTTTTCGAGGGGACATTCGGCGATAAAGTGCTATACGCGGAACAAATCTACTTGATTTCCCATACGGTCAATCGACTGATTGATATGATGGGTAATGCTTGTGAGCGCAGAACTGACTTCGGTAATCTTCCGTGCGCCGATGTGCATCTCGTCCATGCCGTCCTTCATCACGCGGGTGGAATCCTGCAAATTCTGCATCTCCTCCAAGATAATTTTGTTTCCTTCGTTCATCTCCCGGGACGCGACGCGCACTTCGGCGGTACTGTCGTTCATATTCTTCAGTGCGTCAACAATCTTCCGCGAACCTTCGTTTTGCTCGGTGATGGCAGACTGAATCTGAAGTACGAGCTGATCCGTGTCCTTGAGGTCGTCCGAAACGATGGAGAACGCACTACTCGCTTTGTTCGAGGCAGAAACCATGTCGTTAATTGCGTCGTGAATCTCGTTCAATTGCGTTCCGATAGTCTTTGACTGTGTGGTGGAAGTCTCGGACAGCTTGCGGATTTCGTCAGCAACGACGGCAAAACCCTTTCCCGCTTCGCCCGCATGGGCAGCCTCAATTGCAGCGTTCATCGCGAGTAGGTTCGTCTGCGCCGCGATATTTGCAATAGTTTGGTTCGCTTCCTGCAAAAGTTTTGACTGGCTTTCAATATGCTGAACCTTGCTATACACTTCTTGCAAAATATCTATGCCGCCGCGGGCATTCTTGTCCAAATCTGCAAAGGATTTTGTCATGTGCTCCATGGAATTGTTCACCGAGTCGATGTTTTCAATCATCTGCTCTACGGCCGCCGAAGCCTCTTCCACACTGGAAGACTGGTTCTGAATCATGTTGTTCAGCGAGTTTATGTTCGCCGAGATTTCATCCACGGCACCAGCCGCTTGGTCAACGCTGTCTTTCTGCCCGTTTATCTGATTGTGAATGCTCTCGATGTTGGCGAGAATCTCCGTCACGGAACTTGCGTTGTCCTCATTGCTGTCCTCAAGCTTGAGGCCCATGGAATGAAGCGTGTCCTTGCTGCCCTTTATCTCTCGCACGATGTGTTGCAATTTCTCCGCAAAGGTATTGAAGCCTACGACGACCTCGCCCACTTCGTCATGGCTTTCCAGCTCTATGCGCTTGGTCAAGTCAGCCTCGCCGCTTGAAATGGTGTGCAGGGTGTTCTTCACGTCATTGAGCGGGTGCAACATTCTGATGATAAGCAAAGCGGCAAGGACGCAGACCAATACAAGGACGAGCAGTATACTAACACCCGTGATTCTGATGACCTTACCTATCGTATCGCTGATGATGGCCTTGCTGCGGAAGGTCGAGACCATACCCGTGATTTTGCCCAATTCGGTTTTGAGCGGGAAATACACGTTCAGATACGGTACGCCAAGGAGAACGGTGTCAACCGCGTACACTTGCCCTTCCCTGCCTACGCGCTGGATGACATCGGGGTTCGTCACCTTTGAGCCGGCCCAAGAGCGTCCCGACTTGTCCCGCACGGTGCTGGACACACGGACATCGTTCTCGATGATGGAAACTTCTATGTTGTATGTGCTTTTCAAGTGGTCAACGAACGTCTGCGAAGAAAGGTCATAGCCAGCCACCAAGGCACCGAGCAAATTTCCCCGCGCATCTTTGATTGCGGCGGCGGCGAGCATGGAATATCCTATGATGCCGGACATAGACTCGTATGTCTTAGCCTCGCTCATGCGCTCTATCACGATGTCCTTCACGCAGGCCATGTCGGAAATACTCGTGCCACGGACGAACGTTCCGCCCGAGCCGGCAATCACGCGGCCGTACTGGTCTGTCACGAACATACTGTCGTTCCCGATAATCATCCGCTTTTCTTCCGCCAGTCGGTAAATAAGCGCGGCATCGTCATTTTCCATCGCCTCCACAAAGTTGGGGCGTTCGGCAAGGGCAACAACGGCGTTTCGTAGGATTATACTTTTGTCTTTCATCGTATCTTCAATACCACGCTGTACGACTCCCAGGCTCATCCGCACGTTGGCGGTAAATTCTTGCCGGAAAATGGTTAGGCAAAGGACTTCGACAGCCAACACCGACACCACAACGGATATGCCGGTCAGGAAGCACATTTTCACAAAAAGTTTGGTATTCCTCATAGTTCTTTCCTCTAACTACAATTTAACGAGAGATAACATTATTATTCTACAGTTTATTTTCAGTAAACGCAAGAATATTTTTCCAAATACTTCGCCCAAAATTATGTCTCGCAAGCATAGAAGCCCGTTCTTTCCTTTCTCTAATTTTGGTAGATTTTTTCCCGCAGGAAGGCTAGAATGACCGTGCGGCGCGGAGGAAATCACGCCCGCAAAGCGAGA
>JAFLSP010000021.1 GCA_022510885.1 Treponema sp.
GGTCTACAGAAACCTCACGCAATGCCTGACGAGCAGAATCGTTTCCCATAACCGTGGGATCCGGCTCGGCAAGGCTCGTATTTCCCGTACTCTGCGCAAACAGTATGCCACTTACGGCAACCGCCAAGAATGTTGCAATTGCTTTCTTCATAGTTATCTACCATCCTGTGAAACATTGCTGCTCGATGCAGCCGAACCATTGTCAGAGCCGCCGAATTCAACACCCTGCAATTCATATCCATCAAACACATTGCTGAGCGTGTTCGTCGTATACTTGAGCTGGTCGATGAAAATATCAAAGTCATCGACAAATTCATTCGGGTCGGTACGGATTCTGAAGCCCACAAAGCTCATCGTGCGCGGACCGGTGCGCAGCCGCGAACGCTGCTTGAGGTAGCTCGGCACAGAAACGATGATGTTCTTCCACCCGTTAAATGCGAGATTTCCCGCAGGAAGCGTATACACACGACCGTCTGCGTCACGCACGAGCAAATCAATGAAGTACAGATAATTCGCGCCCCATACCCAAAAGTCAATCTGCGTCACGGTACCTTTACAGGGAATCTCAAACGGCTTGCCGTCCACTTCCGGATAAATCTCAAACCAGTTCTCGCCCTTGCGCTTGTAAGCGATTTCCACGCCGAGCACCTTGGGCGTCTTCTCAGACGCACCCGTCAGCAGCCGCAACGAATTCGGCTGACCGTCAAAATACTCCAGCTTGGGAAAGCCGTTCTCGTCATCGACGAACGCGCTCGCCTGAACGTTCCACGTCCAGTTGAGCCGCTCACCCGCCTGAAAGCCCTTGCCCGGCACGTGATAATCCTGCGCGCCCACATTGTCAAAGTCATCGACAACAACCGTCTCCACCGCCCTGCTGCTCGGCTGTGCGAAGCCAAACCCAGCGGCAAAAGCAAGGCTTACAACAATCGCTATGCCCTTCTTCATTCGATTCTCCTTCAGTCCGTCCCCCGACCTCATGGTCAGAATGACATCGTTATTATTATCGATATCCGTTCATAAAACATGAGACAAATTCGTACTCCTATTCTATAACGCCGCGCGCTCTTTGTCAAACCATTTTGCGGGTATTTCGCGATTTTTAAATCTTGATTTTATCGCAAAACGGGCGTACCATAGAGATACAGGCAAAATCTTACATTTTTGCCGACAGAGACAGAAGGAGTTTCTATGACGAGCTACAAAGAGCTTGGCCTCGTGAACACGAAGGAGCTGTTCGAGAAGGCGATGAAAGGCGGATACGCGGTTCCGGCGTATAATTTCAATAATATGGAACAGCTGCAGGCAATCATCCAGGCGTGCGTGGAGACGAAGTCGCCGGTCATCCTGCAAGTCTCTTCCGGCGCGCGCAAGTACGCCAACAAAAACCTACTGAAGAACATGGCGCGCGGCGCGGTCGAGTACGCGCACGAGCTGGGCTACGACATCCCGATTGTCCTGCACCTTGACCACGGCAACTCGTTCGAGCTGTGCAAGGACTGCATCGACACGGGCTTCTCCTCAGTGATGATTGACGGCTCTTCCCTGCCCTACGACGAGAACGTCGCGCTCACCAAGCAGGTCTGCGAGTACGCGCACTCCCGCCCCGACTACGTGACCGTGGAGGGCGAGCTGGGCGTGCTTGCCGGCGTGGAGGACGACGTTGCCGCCGAGGAGAGCAAGTACACCAAGCCCGAGGAGGTGCAGGATTTCGTCAGCAAGACCGGCGTCGACTCGCTGGCAATCTCAATCGGCACGAGCCACGGACGCTGCAAATTCACGCCCGACCAGTGCACGCGCAACGCAGACGGCATCCTGATTCCGCCGCCGCTCGCGTTCGACGTGCTTGAGGCAATCGAAAAGAAACTGCCGGGCTTCCCGATTGTCCTGCACGGCTCGTCGTCAATCCCGATTGAGTACGTCAGGCAGATTGAGCAGTTCGGCGGGAAAGTGCCCGACTCCGTGGGAATCCCGGAGGACCAGCTGCGCAAGGCGGCAAAGTCCGCGGTCTGCAAAATCAACATCGACTCAGACGGGCGCATGGCGATGACCGCCGCAATCCGCAAGGTGTTCGCCGAGCAGCCGTCGGAATTCGACCCGCGCAAGTACCTCGGCCCCGCCCGCGACGAGCTGAAGAAGATGTACGCCCGCAAGAACGTGGACGTGCTCGGCTCGGCGGGCAAGGCATAATCCGCGCAAGCAACACGAGATGGCGGCGTGTCCCCGTGGCGCGCCGCCATTCTTTATTTTTGCCGAGAAACGAAACGCATCACGCGCGAAAGGCAGGCAGTCCGGACGGCAACGACCGCGACATATATAAAGAAATCGAATCCCTGCACGACCAAGGGGAACGCATAATGCCATAACGTCTCAAGCAAGGCGGGAAAGGCCATCTCAAAAACCGACAGCACAATCGGAACGACGCGCACGATTCCCTTCTGCGCGTATGCCTCCGCAAACACCCGCAACTCGTGCGCGGCCGCGACCACCGCAAGCAGGTACAGCACGGGCTTCACGAACAGCGCGAAGAACGGCAGCGGCGCGGGACTCGCAAGCATCTCGGCAGGCAGGTAGACCGCATAGAACGGCAGCATGAACAGCGCGAACGAAGCGAGTTTCGTTTCCCACGCCCCGCGGACGGCCAGCATGAACACGGCATACGCGACGCACGGCACGGCCACGCAGGAAACAGCGTCTTTAAGGAAAAAGAACGCGACGCTTGCCCCATCATACGGCGTTCGGAAGAGGAAAAATCCCCGGAACACGCAGACAAGCCCCGCAAGAATCAGCGCGGAAAGCGCCGTCAAAAGGCGCGGGCGCACGAACTCAAATCGCCCCGCGGCATAATACACGAAGGCGCACGGAAACAGCAGCAAGGCAAAAAGACTCATACCCCACCATACCACGAAAACGCCCGCCTGTAAACCTTGCCGGGCAATGCGGCTACCCGCGCAAAAACGAGCCATATTTACTCGCGCTACTAGACACATCGCGCCGTTTTCTGCTATCATATACTACGCTTTGAACAGTGTTTGCGTTCTACAGACACAGAGGAGGATAGTTGGCAGATAAAGGATTGCGGATAAATGAACAAATCCGCGTGCGCGAGGTTCGTCTGATTGACGATGCGGGCGGAAAGAACGGGATTGTTCCCACTCGTGAGGCTCTCGCATTGGCAAAGGAACGAGACCTGGACCTTGTGGAAGTTTCGCCAAACGCAAATCCGCCGGTCTGTAAAATCCTAGACTATGGCAAGTACCGGTTCGAGCAGGAAAAAAGGCTCCGTGATTCCCGCAAGAACCAGAAAGCACTGAAGAACAAGGAAATCCGTATGCAGCCGAAAATCGGTTCGGGTGACCTTGACACCAAGGCAAAGCACGTGCAGGAATTCCTGGACGAGGGAAACAAGGTGAAGGTGACGATTCGCTTCCGCGGTCGTGAGCTTGCCCACACGGAACTCGGCTACGATGTCCTGAACGAAGTGACAAAACGCCTGCGCGAAGGCTCGTTCGGCGTGGAGAGGCCTGCCGCAATGGACGGTCGGTTCATGTCCATGACGCTGAACTCAAAAGTCAAGCAGGGCGACAAATAAGGAAAGAGGTAATTTCATGCCCAAGATGAAGACAAAGAAAGCCAGTGCGAAACGCTTTTCGCTGACGGGCACCGGCAAAGTGAAGTACAAGAAGATGAACCTTCGTCATATCCTGACCAAGAAATCTTCAAAGCGCAAGATGCACCTTCGCGGCGCAGGCATCCTTTCAGAAGACTCTGCGGCGAAAATCCGCAAGCAGCAGCTTCCGTACGGTTAATGAGGAGTAGGAAATGTCTCGAGCAATAGACGGCACAAAACGCAAGAACCGCCGCGTCAAGCTCCTGAAGCTCGCAAAAGGCTTCACGGGTCGGCGCGGAACAAACTACAAGGCCGCGAAAGACGCGGTCGTCAAGGCACTCCGCCACGCATACGTTGACCGGCGCGACCGCAAGGGCGACTTCCGCCAGCTGTGGATTGCGCGTATCAACGCGGCGGTGCGCGATGAGGGGCTCACCTATTCGCGCTTCATCGACGGCTTGACGAAGGCCAACGTCGCCATCAACCGCAAGGCGCTGTCGAACATGGCGATTGAAGACCCGGTGGCATTCAAAGCCGTGGTGGATGTCGCGAAGAAAGCACTGAAGGCATAAGCATGATTTCCCTCGACCAAGTTCTGCTGTTGCAGCAAAAAGTAGAAAGCGCGGTGACGAGAATCGCCGAACTGAACCAGGCGGTCGCGCACAAGGATGCGGAGATTGCTGCTTTACGGAGCAAATGCGTAGAGCTCACAAATGCACTGTCCGCAAAAACGGAGCAGTTTTCTTCTTTTCAGACAGACCAGAGCAAGATTGAGGAAGGCATCTTGAAAGCACTTGAACGCCTGAACGCCGTGGAAAGCACCGTGCTTTCCGTCGCGGCGCAGGCGGCTCAGCCTGCGGCACAAACGGCCGCCGAACAGCCGTTGCCGGCACCGGAAGTATCCGATGCTCCCCATATTACGGAAGGACAACCGGTCATGCAACCGCCGGCAGAGGAGACAGTCTCCGCTATTGATGAGGGTGCCGAGATGGCATTCGACGAGGGGTCGTCCATCACACCTGACATTTCATTTGACGATGCAAATCCTTCTCCCGCGCAACCAGACGGCACGTCGCAAGGACAGTTTGATATTTTCTAGCACAAGGACATCAAATGGGTTCATTGCAGATTGACGTGCTTGGCGCTTCGTTCGCTATACAGGCAAATGAAGAGAGCGCATACCTAAAAAAACTGCTTGATTATTACAAACGCATCGCGGAACAAATCGAAGAGAGCGGCTCGCTCAAGAATTCATTGCAGGTCGCCATTCTGACGGGCATCACGCTGTGTGACGAACTGTACAAAGAAAAATCAAAAAAACAACAGATTGCCCATCAGCTCGTCAACGATGACGACAGCGAAGCGGAGCGGCTGACTATCGAAATGATTAAGAAAATCGACCAGGCACTCGGCTGATGTTTTCTGTCTGGATTGATGCCGATTCCTGTCCCCAAAAAGTACGTGAATTCGTATTCTACCGAACCCAAAAACAATCCGTTCCGCTCATATTCGTGGCAAACAGAAAGATTCCCCTACCCCCTGATGCGCAACTGATTGTATGCGCGCCGACAGAACAGGCAGCAGACGACTATATTTTTGCGCATTGCCACAAAGATGACATTGTCATTACGCGCGACATTCCTTTTGCCGCCCGGCTACAAGGAAAATCCGTGCTCGTGATGAATGACCGTGGTACCGTTTTCACCAAAGAAAATATCGGCGAGCGGTTGAGCGAGCGCGATTTTATGCTGAATCTTGCCGAAATCGGCTTGGGGGATAGCAGAAAAAAGACTGTCTACGGGAGAAAAGAATTTGACGCATTTTGCCGTGCATTTGACAGAGATTTCTCGCAAAGACTGATGATTGAGCGGTACAAAAAGCCCTAAAACCACGTATTCTGAAAAAGAGACGCTTTTCTAACTCGCTTCGGGCAAACGACAAATCCTATGCCTTTTTCAGCAGTGAAAAATACAAGGGGCCAGCACCACCCGCGGTATCAGGCAAAATCTGCGCACCCAAACGTGTTTTCTCATACGTCGGCAAATCTTTTCTTTCCGGCAATACACTTTCATGCCAATCGGACGCGATAAGTGGCTCACAGACTTGCACGTCAGAAAATCTTTTGCACAAGCGTGCGACGACATCATCGTTTTCTGCGGAAGACAGCGCGCACGTGGCGTACAACAGATAGCCGCCGCGGGCAAGCATACGCCATGCGGACGACAACAAGGCCCACTGAGCGGCGGCAAGCGTCTTTATGCGTGATGGCGACCATTCGGCAAGATACTTGGGGTCAGCAAGCACGTGACGCTCTGACGAACATGGCGCATCAAGCAAAATCGCGTCAAACGCCTCTGATTGTGTACGGCACATTTTTGCACCGTCCTGACAGGTAACCGTAACGCGCGTCCGCACGGACTCGGGCAAACATCCATCGCACACTTTTAACAGGCGATTCCTGCGCCCAGCGGAGCGTTCATTCGCAAACAAGGTCGCGTCGGATTTCATTGCACGGGCAAGCACGAGCGTTTTACCGCCGGGAGCGGCACAGACATCCAAAATGCGCGTTGCATTCGCAAGCGGGAGCGAAAGCGCGGCACGGACGCTTGCGGCATCCAAGAAATACGATTCTGCACCGCCCCCGTTCCATTCTACATAATCGCTCTCGCCTTGCAGGGCAGTTTTGAGCGCATTCCATCGTTCTCCAAATATTCCACGATAATACTGGTCGAAGCCGTCAGCACCGCAGAGCTTCTGCTTTTTCTGCGCCTGTTTCATTGATAGAAACGCATCCCTTCATCATACGCGGCGGAGAAAGCATCCGCATCAAAACGCGGAATATCGGAAGCTGGCGCGACGCGGTATACGGGGCGCGCTTCATCAAACGCCCCTTTTTCATCCAACTCTGGAACAAACGCCAGCAATCCCGCCTTTATTTTGTATGCAATCACCCGACACACCGCATCATCGATTTTTTTTGCGAACGCCGCTTGCCTGTCAGTCGCAAGGCTTTGCTGATACGCGGCGAGCAGCACGCCCGCAACCTCTCCAAAATACGGTCTGCTCAGCATGATGCACGTAATTCCTGCATCAATCGCACTTATCACGGCAGTTTCGGGCGGATAGCCGTTGTCGGCAAGCGCGGCCATGAAAATATCATCGGAAAAAATCAGCCCGTCGCTGTATGTACGCGCGAGCGACTGCACCCAGTACGGCGAAAAACACGCGGGTACGTCCGTCGTATGCACCACGGTGCCGTCATCACCAACAACACGGGCAACGATATGACTCATCAGCAGCGCGGACGCGGAGGGTGCGAACCGGGCAAAGGGCGCAAGATAGGTTTGCAGCGCAGATTCCTGCACGTCAATATACGGAAGCCCCGAATGCGGGTCAACGTTGGTGTTGCCGGGGAAATGTTTGAGCACGACCGCGATGCCATGCTCCTCATACGCAGAGACGACAGCCTGACCATATAAAAGAACCTGCTCCAAACTGCCAAAACTTCGTGTGTTCAAAAAATCAGCGTTTTCGGCTGTCTCCACTTCCACCACAGGCGCAAGGTTCATCTGAATGCCGAGCTGCCGCAGTTGCTTTGCCTGCGCCGCGTATAACTCATGCGCCCGCTCAGGAGAAAACCATTCGGTCACTTTTTTCTGCGACACAAGGTTGCTGGCAATGCTGCGCAGACGGTTCACCGTGCCGCCCTCATGGTCAATGGCAATGTACGGCGGAACGATACCGTTTTCTGCATAAAACGCCCTGACAGAAGCCGTATACGCAGCAACTTTCTCCGGCGCATCGGCAATATTATAGGAAAAAAGCAGACATCCGCCCGGCACAAGCGGCGCGCCCTCTTCAGGATTACCGTAAAGCACGCCCGTTTTCTCGGTAGGAGCAAACGCTTTGCCGCCCGCTATGTTCACCAAAAAAAGCTGCGCAATTTTCTGTTCAACGGGAAGCGCAGAAACGTAGTCCGCAATCGCTTCCGTGCGCGCACGGTCAGCGCGCGATGAGAAGTCATCCGCTTTTTTGCAGGAAATGACCCACAGCCCGCAAGCAACAACTGCACAAAAAAGGACCGACCGCAAGGAAGCGGTCGGCACAAGGCGGTTTTTCATGCGAACAACGCCGACGTAAACCACGGCACGTAGGTAATCAGCAGGAGCACCACAAACTGCACAAGCAGGAACGGAACAATGCCTTTAATCACCTTTGGCAACGGCTTTCCGAACGCATAGGACGAAATGAACAAATCCATACCGACCGGCGGAGTCAAGAAACCAATGGAAAGGTTCATCAGGAAGATGACGCCCGCGTGAAGCGGTGAAATGCCAAAGTACTCGGCAATCGGGAGCAGCAACGGCGACACAATCAGAATCGCGCTGAACATATCCATCAAACAGCCGACGATAAGCAGCACGATGTTCATCAAGATGAGGAACACGTACTTGTTGGTCACCATGCTCGTAATCGCGTCGGTGACGATAGCCGGCACATTCGCGTCCAAAATAAAATAGGAAATGCCCGAAGCCGCGCCCAAAATAAACAGCACGCCGCCCGAAATCGGGATTGATTCAGCGACCTTCTCCAACGATTTTCCAAACGAAAAGTCACGGCGGATAACCGTGGAAAGCAGGTAGGCGTAGAACACCGCAAACGCAGATGTCTCGAACAGGTCGAACACGCCCATAAAATAGAAAATACAGATGAACAGCGGCATCAGCAACTCAGGAATGCAGTTGACAATTGCCCGCCCGATTGCCGGTAGCGAAAACGGCGCGCGCTCGTCCTGCTTGTCAAAGACGAAGCCCATCACAATCATCGCAATCATCATAATGATGCCCGGAATGATTGCCGCGCGGAACAAGTCGAACACGTCCACCGAAAAATAATTCGTCGTGCCGTACATGATGATTGCCGCGCTCGGCGGGAACAGCAAGCCAATCGCCCCGCTTGACGTAACGAGCGATTCCGCGCGCGATTCCGAATAGCCCGAGCCTTTGAGCACGACGGACAGCAACGAACCGAGCGCGAGAATCGTCACCCCGCTCACGCCGGAGAACGTGCTGAAGAACGTCATCACGAGCACTGCCGCAATGACCGTCCCGCCGCGAAACCATCCGAACAGTGCCTTGAACAGCCCAACGTACCGCTGCCCCGCACTGGAAGTCGCAAGGATATAGCCCGCAATCGTGAACAGCGGAATCGCCGCAATATTGCGGTCGGTGAACATCTTGTACGTCTCAAGCGGAATCTGGTCCGTGTACCCGCCGTTCATCGAAAGCAGCACGAACGCAATGCCCGCGAGCACCACAAACAGCGGCACACCCAAAAACGCAAGCACCACAAACAACACGATGAACAGCCACAGGCACTTCGCCGCGACAACATTCCATCCGTTGAAAATCGCAAACAGAGCCGGCAGGTTCTCCGCGCCGAACAGATAGTACAGGATACCCGTAATCGCGCCCATGGAAAGCACGATGCCCACCACTGCGCCGACAAGCGTAGCAATAAGCAATTTCTTCTTCACCGCAACCATGCACAGCATCGCCACATAGCACAGCGGTAAAAACGTAAAGATGATTTTTACCGGAATGCCCCACACCCGCGTGGCGAACTGGCTGGGATTGATGAGCTGACAGATGGCATTGATAAACAGCATCGTCAGCACGAAAACCGTCGCACCGTGAGAAAGCGCGTCGGTTATGGCGCGCGCCTTCGGCGGCAATGCCCCGGAAAACGAAGCGAGGCTCAGATGCCGCTTTTCGCGCCACGTGATAATGCCCGCCATACACGCGAACAGAAACACCAACTGCGCGATGCCGTACTCCGAACCGGGAACTTGCACGGACGTTATTTTCTGCACCACATAGAACGCCAGGGGCAGGAACGTGAGCAAGCCGACAAACACGACCTCAAGCGTGTCCTCAATTTTCCGAATCATGCGTTACTCACCCCGGTGCTTTTTCAGCAGCGCGACGACTTCATCGTAAAACTTCTGGTCCATGACCCCCGTCTTTGCAAGCGCGAACGAATCGTGGCGCATGGATTCTTCCAGCACATTGCGCTCTTCTTCGGTCACATCAACGACGGTCGCACCCGCCTTGCGCAACAGGTCAAGGTATTCCTTGTCGGAATTCACGGTCGCCACGCGGAAATTCTTCTGCGCCACCTCAAAGGCCGCGACCAGTTTCGCCCTGTCGGCAGCGGAAATCGCGTTCCATGACTTCTCCGAGACGATGAATGCGACCATGACGCACGTAAACGGCACGTTCAGAATATAAGGCACGGCCTTGTAATACTGCGCCGCATAGCCGTACATCGGAATTGTGTAGAATCCCTCCACGCCGCCCGGCGTCTTCATGCTGGAAAGCATTTTGCTCGTCGGAACGTCCATCGTGGTGTAGCCCGCGAGTTTGTACGCATCGGTCAGCGCGGAAATTCCCATACCGCTCACGCACAGGCGCAGTTTTTTCAGTTCCTCGGGCGTGCGCACGGGCGATTTCGTAAAGTAATACGCCCAGCCAATCGGGAAGTAGCCCAAAAGCACCTGCCCTTTCTTCTCGAATTCCTTTGCGACCTGCGGCTTGAACGCCTCGTACACCAAGTCAACTTCCTCTTGGTCACGGAACAGGAACGGCACGGACAGCGTGAGGATGTGCGCGTCCGGCACGAGCGATGCCATACCAAGATTGGTGAAAATGCCGCCGTCAATCGGGGCTTTCTGACCGGGGCGCACGGAATTGAGTTTCTGGATAACGCCGTCCTCGCCGCCCATCGCGTTGGTGCTCATGAACTGCATGGTCACGCGGCCGTCCGTCTCCTTCGACCAGGTCTGCGCAAGCCGCTTCGCCTCGATTTCCCACGCGGAGCGGGCGGGCGCGATGGACGCAATCTTCAGGGTCACGGACTGCGCGAACGAAAGCGCGGCCATGCCCGCCATCACTGCTGATACAACAATTCTCTTCATATTCATCTCCTTTACCATTGCACGAAATAATCAGATTTATGCGCCTTGAGATAGCGCGCCTTGTTCTGCGCAATCGTCGTCATCAGGCGCGTTGCGGGAACGTCGTCGGGATTGATGGCGAGCGCCTTGTCCAGCGCCTCATCAAATCCCTCCTCATCTCCGTTCGGAATGCAGACTGCGGTAGCATACGTCACATACGGACCGGGCGTTTTGCCGCCGGAAACGCGCAGTTCTTCCTCGTAGCACTGCATACCGCGCTCGGGGTCACCGCCGAAGTCGCCCGGGGCGGCCATATAGAAATTGAACAGCACGTCCCAAATCGCGCCGCCATTGTAGTCGGGATTGATTTCCGCCGCGCGGTTCAGCAGGGCAATCGGCGCGCCGAGGTTCGCAATCAAATCGGGGTTCAGAATGTCAAGGCTGAACGCGGCAAGCCAGCCCGCGCCGCACCAGTAGGCGGCATCAACGTCGTTATTGTCCATTTCTGCGACAGCGGCGGCAATTCGTTTCTCGTCGCCGCTGAACATCGCGTCCGCAAAACCCTTGTGCCGACCGTCAAGAAAGCGCAGCTCCAGGTCGCGCCCGCGCAGATAGTGCAATTTCGCGCGCTCAAATTCAGCATTCTGCTTGTCGAATTCGTTCACGCCCAGCGATTCCGCCGGTGTCTGCACAAATGCGTTGGCATACATCACGTTGAGCGAGCCAGTCATATACGCAAGCCCCAAATGGTCGGGGTTCTGCGCTTGCAGGATTTCGTACATCTTAAGCGCGGTAGGGAAAAAATCACCCACCAAAATCACGTCCGTCTCACCCGTCAGCGCGAGCATCGGGTCATTTTTTGACGCCGATTTCTTCGCCTGCACGCCGTTCTTTTTGTAGCCAGAGAGCGAGCTGCCGACCATATCCGACACACACGCCGAACACAGGCACAGCACCGCGCAGACAGCGACCGAAAGAAACAGGCTCCGTCCTTTTTTCATCATGGTCTCCATTGTATAGTTTTTCGTCTGTTTACACAACCCGTCAGCCACAGTATACTGGCGTCATGAAAAAACTGACCATCATCACGGGCGCAAGCTCGGGACTGGGAGCAGAATTCGCCCGCCAGCTCGCCGCAGACGCAAGGGACGAGCGGCAGGAACTCTGGCTGATTGCCCGGAACGAGGAAAAACTGGCTACCGTTGCCGCAGGGCTAGCACAAACGAACGCGACCGTGCGCACCTTTGCCATGGACATCAGCGGGCGGGACGGCGTACAGCGCGTGAAAAAACTTTTAGAAAGCGAGCGAGCCACCGGTGATTTCGTCATCGATATGCTCGTGAACAACGCGGGTTTCGGCACCTACGGCCCCTTCGCCGAGACCGACACCGAGCGCGAGATGCAGATGATTGACTTGAACTGCACGACGCTCACGGGCATCTGCGGCATCGCCCTGCCCTACCTCCCGCGCGGCAGCACGGTCATCAACGTGGCGAGCCTCGCGGCGTTTCTGCCGCTCGGCAATTTCGCCGTCTATGCCGCCACAAAAGCCTTCGTGCTGTCGTTCAGCGTCGCGCTTGCGGCGGAGCTCAAAGACGCGGGCATCGCCGTCTGCGCGCTCTGCCCCGGCAGCGTGAGCACCAACTTTGCGAACGTGGCAAGCAACGGAACGCGCAGGGAAGTGCGGCACGGGAAAGACCCCGCAAAAGTAGTCCGCCACTGCCTCGCCAAAAGCCGCCGCAGGAAAAGAATCATCCTGTGGGCAGTCAAATGGAAATGCACCGCGTTCCTGAGCCGCTTTGTCGGACGCTACGCGGGCGCACGGCTCACCTACCTGTTCCGCAAACTGCCGCATACACGTTGACGACACGGCACGGGCAAACTATAATAGAAAAAAGGCGGATTTTATGGCAGAGAAAATCGAAAACAGCATCATCAACAGTGCCCTTTTCACGGACTTCTACGAACTGACCATGGCACAAGGCTACTGGAAGAACGGCATGAACCAGCAGGTCGTGTTCGACATGTTCTTCCGCAGGCAGCCGTTCCGGGGCGGCTTCTCCGTGTTCGCGGGGCTTGAGACGCTCCTTGAGGCGCTCACGGACTTCACGTTCAGCGAGGACGACATCGCCTACCTCAAGGCGCAGGATATGTTCGAGCAGGGCTTCCTCGACTACCTCAAGGACTTCCGCTTCCGCGGCGACATGTACGCCTTTGCGGAAGGCTCGGTGATTTTCCCGCAGGAGCCGATTATCCGCATCCACGCGAACCTGATTGAAGCGCAGATTGTGGAAGGCCTCGTGCTCAACCACATCAATTTCCAGAGCCTGATTGCGACCAAGACGGCGCGCGTGTGGCTGGCGAGCAAAAAAGGCTCGATTATGGAATTCGGGCTGCGGCGCGCACAGGGAAACGACGGCGCGATGAGCGCGACGCGCGCGGCGTTCATCGGCGGCGCGTCAGGCACGTCGAACACGCTCGCGGGCAAGTGCTTCGGCATCCCGGTCATGGGAACGATGGCGCACTCCTGGATTATGGCGTATCCCAGCGAACTGGACGCGTTCCGCGCCTACGCCAGCCTCTACCCGACCAAGACCGTATTCCTGATTGACACCTACGACACGCTCAAAAGCGGCATCAAGAACGCGATTATCGCGGGCGGCGAGCTGGTCAAAAAAGGGCTGAACTTCGGCGTGCGGCTCGACAGCGGCGACATCTCCTACCTCACGGCGGAAGTGCGCCGCGAGCTGGACAAGGCGGGCTTCCCGCAGGCGACGATAACCGTCTCCAACGAGCTGACCGAGGAAATCATCGAGACGCTCGTGCAGCAGCACACGCCCATCAACAGCTGGGGGGTCGGCACGCACATGGTCACGGGCGGGAACGAAGCGTCGTTTACGGGCGTGTACAAACTCGCCGCCCGCCACGACAAGACGAGCGGCACGATGAAGCCGGCGATGAAATTCAGCGACAATCCCGAAAAAAGCACGAACCCCGGCATCAAGAACGTCTACCGCCTTTTCGACGAAACCGGCATGGCAAAGGCAGACATCCTCGCGCTTGCCGACGAGACGCTTGCCCCCGGTGACGAACGCCGCTATTTCCACCCCAGCGTGGACTACCGGCAGTTCTCCTTTGCGGCGGCAAGCGTCCAGCCCATGCTGCGGCCAGTCGTCAAAGACGGCGAGCGCGCGGACACAAAACTGCCCGCCGCCGAGCAGCTCCGCCTCGCGCGCGAGACAATGGTCAAGCAGCTGGAAACCCTGGACGACTCCTACAAGCGCATCCTCAACCCGCACATCTACAAAGTCTCGCTGACCGAAGCGGCAAAAGACCTCAAAATGGAATTCATCAGCGCACGAATCAAGTAGGCGGACTGCTACCGCCGCACCACGTTCGGAACGGTGCTCGTCTCCGCCTTAAAATGGATATATTTGAACGGGTGGATGTCGAGCGCGTTGGCATACCAGCCGCCCACGGCCGTCGGGCTGATGACGTGCAGGCACACGGAATGCGACAAGGGCAGAACCACGCCGTCATCCAAGAGCACCTGCTCCGCCTGCGCGAGCAGTTTGTTGCGCTCCGCGCCGTCCGTCGTCTCGGCGGCATCGGCAAGCAAACGGACAAACTGCGGGTTTTTCCATGCAGTCTGATTGAGCGTCGAGCCTTCGCGGAACAGCTCAAGGAACGCGAGCGGGTCGGCAAAGTCGCCAATCCATGAGTACGTGAACAGGTCGGCGTTCCAGCTCGGGATGCTGTGCAGGTAGCGCTCCTCCGACGTCTTCTGGCACTGCACGTCAACGCCGAGCGGCGCCCACGCCTCGCGCAGAATCTCGTACTCCTTCCTCATGCGCTCGCTGTCGGTTATGGCAAAGACGAGCGGAAGCAGCTCGTCGGCAGGAATGCCCGCTTCCTTGCGCGCCCGCGCCATCAAGTCCTGCGCGTCCTCAAGCGACGTATCGGTCAGCCCCTCCACCGCAGGATAGCCCACAAGCGGATAGATGAGCGTAGCCGCCGACACGAGCGCCTGAGCGCGCAGCACGTCCCACGGCACGGCGGCAACCAGCGCGTTCCTGAACGCGGCGTTGCTCCAGACCGCGCCCCGGCACGCAAAGAACAGATACTCCGTACCAAATTCAGCGGCAATGCGCAGGGCGGGCTTGTTGAGCAGCGAATTGGCATCCGCCATGCTCACAATCCAATCGGCGCGCCCCGTATTGAACAGCCATACATTCTCTTTCGGGTCGTTCGACGCGATAATCGTGATAGACGGCAGCGCGACGTTCTGCGCGTCCCAGTAGTGCGGGTTCTTCTCCAGCACGATGCGGTCGTCCTCGCTCGCCCTGAGGCAGTACGCGCCGCTGTACACGCCGTCCTTTCCGCTCATCGCCGCAAAGGCATGATGGCAGAGAACGCTCGGCAGATGCGCCATCGGAGCGTCAAGGCTGACGACGAGCGTCCGCTCGTCGCGCGCGACGATGCCCACGTCAGACGCGCCGACAGCACCCGTGCGGAAATCCCGCGCGCCCCTAATGCTGTCCAACAGCGACGCATAGGGCGCGGCAGGAGTCGCCAAAAGCCGCAGCCAGGAATCGCGCACGGACTGCGCGGTTATCGGCTCGCCGTCGCTGAACGCAGCCCCCTCGCGAATCGTGAACGTCCACCGTTTCTTGTCACGCGAAATTTTGTGCGCGGCGGCAAGCGCGGGGACCGGCTCAAGCGTCTGCGGGTCATACGAGAACAGCCCCTCGTACAAGCCCGAAAGCACCTGCGCCTCCGAACTGTAGTTTGCCGTGTGCGGATGCAAATCGTAGTCGTGCTTTGCCACCACCATGACAAAATCGCGCTGCAAGTCGGCGCGGGGAGACTCCTGCGCAAAAAGCGCGGCCGCCAAACACAGCGCGGCAAGCGCGGGAAAAAGCCTAGTCCTCATCCGCTATTCCCAAATTGCGCATCTGCTCGACTTCCTCTATGTACGCCGCGTACTCCGCGCGCACCTGATTCGCCTTGACCACGCAGTTCTTGATGGACGTGATTTCCATCTTTATGCCCTTGATTCTCGCCTTATTCGCCGGAGCGGCCGCCTGCTTGAAGAAATCGTCCAAACCGGCGAGCATACCAATCATCTTATTGCCGTCCGTAACCTGCGCCGTCACGAATTCGAGGATTTTGTCCTCCTCCTGCGCCGCAATGTTCGCATACGTCTGCCCGTCCTTCACCGCATAGGCCGCGTACCGCCGCGAACGCGCCGCAAGCTCCGCCATAAACTGGTGGAAGTCCACCTTCTCGCGGTGCCGCCCCTCGCCATCGCCCACGATGACCGGGTACAGGCACGGCTTCTCGCTCAAATTGAACGCCCGCCGCATGAGCCTCTTCAGTTTGTCGAACAGCGAGTTGTGCTCGCTCTCCAGCACGCCGTGGTTCTCGCTCAGCTTCTGCAGAACGGTCTCCAGCTGCGGCGACAGCGCGCCCAGCACGCGCACCGCCTCAAGAATCATCGCCTTGGTGTCAACCTTTTTTTTCCGCTCGACCTTTGCCGTCACCGCGAGCTTGGCAAGCACCCCCTGCTGCAACGAATCCCGGTTCGGCGCGGCATCCTCCTGCACGATTTCCTCGACCAAATCATTGTAGAACGGGGTCTTTCCCATGGCGGCGACAAAATGCTTCTTTATCTCCTCCATCTCCGCGCTCGCAGACTGGGCGGCGGCGTTCGCGTCGTAGCCCGTATACATGAACACGTTCCGGCGCACCTGCGCCTTGTAGTTCTCCTTCTGGAACTCCGCCAGCTCCCGTATGATGCGCATGATTTCCGTCAGCGCCTTGGATGCCTTGCTGAGACTGTCCGTCACCATGCTCTGCGTGAGCGAATCGAGGTTCATGCGCCCTCGGGAGACCAGCTCCGCAAGCCCGCGCGTGTTCTGCTTCGCGTTGTTCGGCGTAAACTGGTTCCATGCGAACGCGGCGTTCAGGTCGGCGAACTTCTTGATGACCGGCAGCGACAGGTTCGAGATGGAGAATTTATAGTAGTTGCACAGGAAGTCGAGCGTCGATTCATAGTCCGACAGCCGCATCCCGATTTTCATGCTGCGCTCGTTCTCATTGAACGCCGAACTCTCCGGCGCAACGATGTCGGAAATCTTCTTGTCCAGCTTATACGGGTCGGGCGTGATAAGCGACTTCTTGACGAGAAAATCAAAGACATTCCTCACGCACGTGTGCAGCAGCCGATACTGCTCCAGGAGCGCGGGCAGTTCCTCCCGGTCATACCAGGCACCCTTTGCCTCCACCGCGTCGAATACTGCCTGCGAAAAACTGTTTTCTTCAATTGTCATAATCTGCACCAGTATAACAGGTTTTGCGGAAAAAGTACAGCGGGGAGAGGAGCGCGACTGGAAGCGGGGAAACGCAAGCTGTTTTTATGACAACAATACCATTCACATCACAGAATTCGCGCTCAGGCGTGACTGGGGGGGGGGGGGTTTTAGGGCAAACTGATTTTGATTGAAGAAGTTTAAGGGAACGCACAGCCGCGTGTCTCAGCAACGGCAAGGATGGGTGCGGCAAAAACGCTACTGCTCAGCGGCTACAAGCAATACTTTGTTCCGCGTCCGTTGCCCATAATTCTGACGAATCCGAACGAAACGAGCGAATGCAGAATCTCGCCGACTTTGGATTTTCCGAACGGAACGGAGGCAACAATCTCGCTGATTGCTTTGGAGATGTTTCTGGAGAGCGTCTCATATACCGTGCGCTCATCGTCAGAAAGCGACAAATCCATGCGACTCAACGGCAAGAGCACGGAAATCGAATTGTCGGATATCTGGAACTCCGGCTTGATGACACAATCTTTGTAACACTCCTTGATGCGGAGCACTC
>JAFLSP010000210.1 GCA_022510885.1 Treponema sp.
TGTCCGCAAGGTACGATAGGGAAATGTCCGCGCTCTCCGCCAGCCGCTCCTGCGTTAGGTGCAATGCCTTCCTGTACGCGCGGATATTGTCCGAAAGAATCTTCCGCAGGCTTTCCGTTCCGTCGCCGTCCGTCTCCAAGAAATCCGACATGGCGGTATTATATGCCAACAACATTTATTGACAAAATGCGATGTCATTAGTTATACTAAATCAATGATGTTATCATTTGTTACTGACGTGATGAGTGTTGGTAAAACATGATGGGGAACGAGGAGAACTATCGATGTTTTGGACTTCTTTTTTGGTTCGGCTTGAGCAGGTCGGCAGCTGGCTTTTGGTCGGCGTGCTGATTGCGGCTTTGGTGGCGGTCGTCGCTCTTGCCGTGTGGAAAATCCATCATAGGGTATTGGCCATTATCTTGACGGCTCTTGGCTCACTTTTGTGCACGATTCCGCTTGTCAGTACCGTGAATCTGCTCGTTGAATCGAAGGCAAAGAGCCTTGCGATTTCAGAGACGAAAGCGGAGCTGAAATCCCTGAAACTACAGGTCGAGAACGAGAGCTTAAAAAGGGATAATCTTGAGTTGGAGAACAAGAACTTGAGCCAGGCAATAACTATCGGGAATCTTACGAATGAGATTACCCTGTTGGAAAACGCCCAGCTTAGTATGAGCAGTCTGAATGAAATCTGCGAAGTGGCACTCCTTGAGACGGAGTTGAAGCAGACCGACGTGCATAAAGAGCAAATTGGCAAAATAGAAGAGGGGCTTGGTTTTAGGGCGAATGCCTATAATGATGAGGTTCTTGTCATTACTGCGCATGACATCAACGCCAAATACGGCGTTGACCTCAAGGCGGTCACTATTCATGAGGATGCTAGCGGCGTTCTGCATGTCTCCGGGATACGACCGACATATATAGGTTCTAACAGAAATATCTCAACGCCAATAGTGAGTGAAATTAGGAGAATTAATTACAAAAAGGCAGGCGGCCAATTGGTGCCGTCGGAAATCATCGTCCAGAACGATGGTAAATACAAGGACTTGGCAACAAGCTTTGCTACAGACTTCGACAAAAGGTTTCAAGAGCGCTTATCACAAGGGCTTGAGAGCAATTTCCTCGACAGTGCGGTCGTAAAACTCGCCCAGAATTTCATCAAGCTGACTTTGGCATCGCTGAAGCAGGATATTGTGTTCGACGCGCAGGACGAGACGGGCGTTCCCATTCTTGAGTATCTGAACGGCAAAATAAAGGACAAGCGGAGCGAAATAGACGGCTTGAGACAGGCTATGGACGGAACACAAGCATGAGGAACTGCGACGACCTGTTTGTCACGGACATTGAAAAACAAAAACGGCGCGAGATTACGGAGCTGATGGCCCAGTGGAAGGCGGTCATCGGGAAAGCCGACAAAATCGTGTTCCCTGACGACAACAAAGCCTATGACGCGCTGTCGTATTTCAATGCTGACGGCTTCTTTCCCGGCTATTATAACGAAGGAAACACAAAAGTCCTGTTCATCGGCAGGGAGTCGCGCTATGTCTCGGGCGGCGACCGCATTGAAAACGACCTTGCCCTGTTCCGTTCGTACAACCCGAACCAGTCGTCGTACTGGCGGAGGCTTCTGTACATGGTGTACGCCATACGGACGAGGGGACGGCTGCCCTACGAGTCCATTCCTTACGCGCATGAAATCCTTGCGGACATGAACGCAAGGAACGACTACGGCTTTGCAATCATGAATGTCTCCAAATACTCGAACGACGCGGAGGACGGCGCGACCGCAGATTTCGACCTGATAAACCGCTTTTTGGCGGATTCGGGTTTGGCAGAGCGGAACTTCATCCGTGAGGAAATCGCGATATTAGACCCCGACATCATCATTACGGCGAACCTGTGGGAGTGTGGGATTTGTGCCGACGCGCTTGAAAAAATCTTCCCCGCAAATGATTTTATGCATTTGCGAAGCCGCAAGAATGCGGCAACCCTGTATGATTTCCGTTTTGAGGGAAAGACCATAAAGCTGCTGGACGTATATCATTTCTCTTGCCGGGGAAGCGACCGGGACATGTTCTATAATCCTGTGGCGGAACTCCTGTTTTCCGGCGACACGGACTGGTAACCCCTCGCATCCCTTGCCGCATCCCCCGCGCGCACCTGACTGGTACCTTCCCACGCACCCGACGGGAACCTTATCACGCACACGACGTGTGCCTTCCCACGCACACGACAGGAACCTTACCGTGCACCTGTCGTGTACCTTCCCGCGCACACGTCGTGTGCCTTACTGCGCACCTGTCGTGTGCGAAGCGGATTTGACACACGACAGGTGCGAAACGATTTTGGCACACGACGTGTGCGAAGCGGTTTTGCACACGTCAGGTGCGAAGTGTGGAAAAAATCCGCGCGTTCCGCTATACTGTCCGCATGAATCTGCATGACAGGC
>JAFLSP010000211.1 GCA_022510885.1 Treponema sp.
CGCGTTTTCATTTCGTTGGTCATGGCGTTTCCTCGTTGGAAGTAAAGATAGGCGGGCGTTCTGTCCGCGTATTGTTATATGCGCTGAAATGCAACTTTTACGCATTTTCGGGGATTTTTTTTGAAAAAATCCCCGCGTCTGCCTGTCGAAATCACCAAACGGATGCCCCCAAAGCGCGCGTTCCGTGGTATAATATCGATATGACCAGAGAGACCAAGCAGAACATACGGCGGCTGACGGGCGTTGCGGTGCCGCTGGGCGCGCTGCGCACGGAGCAGTCACCGGCGGTGGGGGAATTCGCCGCGCTCGTGCCGTTCGCGCGGTGGGCAAAGAAGGCGGGGCTGGGCGTGATTCAGCTGCTGCCCGTCCTTGACACGGGGACGCAAAGCTCGCCCTACAGCAGCCTGAGCGCGTTCGCCCTGCATCCCCTGTACATCTCGCTCGCGCAGGTTGCGGGCTTTGACCGCCTGTACGGGCGCAACGCGGCGTTTGCCGCCCTCTACGATGATTTTGTCGCCCGGCACAAGGACGCGGCGCGCTTCGACTACGCGCGGCTCAACGCGGACAAGCACCGCCTGCTCGAAATGCTCTACCGCGCCGCCTCGCCCGCGCTTGACGGCGACGCGGATTTTGCGGCATGGGTCGCCGCGCAGGAGTGGCTTCCCGCGTACTGCGTCTACAAGTCGCTCAAGAACGCCTACATGCAGGCCACCTGGAAAGGCTGGGGCAAAAAAGACCGCAGGATTACGGCGCAGGAGATTGACCGCCGCTGGCATGACGACGACCTGCACGACGAGCTGTATTTCTTCGCCTGGGAGCAGTACGTGGCGCACCGCCAGTTTGCGGCGGCGGCGGACGCGGTGCGCGCGGAGGGCATCATCCTCAAAGGCGACCTGCCCATCCTGATGAACGACGACTCCTGCGACGCCTGGAGCCGCCCCGACCTCTTCAACCAGAAGCTGCGCGCGGGGTCGCCGCCCGACGGCCCGAACCCCACGGGGCAGAACTGGGGCTTCCCCACCTACAACTGGAAACGCCACGAGGCGGACGGCTTTGCCTGGTGGAAGATGCGCCTTGCGGCGGCGGAGCGCTTCTACGGCGCGTACCGGCTCGACCATATCCTGGGCTTCTTCCGCATCTGGGCGGTGCCGGAGGGCGAGGACACGGCGGAACTCGGCCATGCCGACCCCTGCGCCACGCTCTCCCGGCGCGAAATCCTGCTGGCGGGCTTTGACGCGGACCGCCTGCGCTGGCTTTCCGAGCCGCATATCCCCACCCATGCCGTGCGCGGCCTGGTGCGGACGGACGCGGAGGCGGCCGCCGTGCTCGGATGTTTCTGCGACCGCATCGGGAAGGAGGAGCTGTGGCGCTTCAAGGACGGCATCGCCACCGCCGCCGACATCTACCGCGCTGACCTCGGCGCGCTTGCCGACGCGCAGGCGGCGGACGGAATCCGGCGCGCCCTCTCCCGCTGGCTCAAGAACCGCGCGCTCGTGGCGGTCAGGCCCGGCGCGTTCGTGCCGCTGTGGCAGTACGCGGGAACGCAGGCATGGAGCAGCCTGAGCGACGACGAGCAGTCGCGCCTGCGCGCGCTGTTCGACAAACTGAACGCAAAGAACGAAAAACGCTGGCAGGCACAGGCGGAGCGGATTTTTGACGCGCTCATCCCGTCCACGGCGATGATTCCCTGCGGCGAGGACCTGGGCGTGGGGCTTGCCTGCCTCGCGCCGGTCATGGAGCGGTACGGCATCCTCCACCTGAACGTGCTGCGCTGGACGCGCGACTGGGGCGCGGACGGCCAGCCCTACATCCCGCTTGCCGACTACTGCCCGCTCGGCGTGGCGACCACGAGCGTCCACGACAGCTCGGCCTTGCGCCAGTGGTGGGACGAGGAGCGCGACTCCGCGCGCGCGTTCTGCCGCGACTTCGCTCCCGCAGCGGAGACCCCCGCGCCGTCTGCGACGCAGGACGGCGGCGCGGACGAGCCGCCCGAACCCTGCGACGGCGCGTTCTCCCCCGAGGCGGCGGCATTCGTGCTGGAGACGGCGGCGCAGACGGCGAGCGCGTGGCTCATCAACCCGCTGCAAGACTGGCTCGCGCTCGACCCCGCCTACTGGCAGCAGGACGCGCGCGACGAGCGCGTGAACGTGCCGGGAACGGTCTCTCCGTTCAACTGGACGCACCGCATGAGCGTGACCGTGGAGACGCTCGCCAAGGACGAAAGTCTCGCCCGCCGCATCAAGGCGATAGCACGGGCGCACGACCGGCAGCAGGCCTCCTGCCGCCGCGCCCCTCGGTAGTTTCGACCGGCGGCCGAAAGTTGCGCCGCCATCCCCACACCCACCAGTCCTTCCCCCCATGCGTTGCAATCGCCCCACGATTCAGTTGTAATCGTACCACGATTCAGTTGCGATCGTGGTACGATTGACCCCCAATCGT
>JAFLSP010000212.1 GCA_022510885.1 Treponema sp.
AGGGCTGTAGCAGCAAGTTTCCCGCCTTTCTTCCGATAATCAGAACATGCAGCAGCACAAGCGCCGCGCAACGGAATCCTGACCGAAACGAGAAAAAAAAACACGCAAAAAAAGTCGTTCAACTATAAAAAAAAACGGTAATTTCATATCTTTTATACTCCATTGCATAGTATGATATATACAGCACGTCATGTTTCACGGAGGAGGACTTATCATGAAAAGCAAGAAACGGCACACATCGCTTGCGGCATTGCTGTCGCTGCTGGGCATCGCGCCGGTGGTGGTGACCTCGTTGTTTTTGTGCGCGGCGGCGACGGGACTGCTGACGCGCATCGTGCGGACGAACGTCAGCCATCAGGTGGCGTTCATGCTCGACTCGCTCGGGGAGCAGATTGTCTCCATAATATCGCCATACGAGGAGCGGCTGGATACCTTTGCCATTGCCGCCGAGAACGGCTTGGAGCAGCCCGCCCTCGACGCGCTGATTCACGGCATTTCCTCCGCGCTCGGCGACGGAAACTCCTGCTACTACGCCACGGCAATATCACGCTTTGAGGAGGGCGGCTTCTACATTGACAGCACGGACTGGGACCCGGAGCCGGAATGGGTGCCGCCCGAGCGCGACTGGTGGCGGGACGCGGTGGTGAGCGGCAGCGCCGTGGCATTAAGCGAGCCGTACATCGACGCGCAGACCGGCGCGCTCTGCATCACGCTGTCGCGGGCGGTGTACGCAAAGGGCGGCGGGCTTCTGGGCGTTGCCGCCGTGGACATCTACCTCAACACGCTCACGGATTTGGTCAACTCCATCCGCGTCTCCGAGAGCGGCGTGAGCTACCTCGTGGACGGGCAGGGAATGTACCTGACGAACAGCGATTCCCGGAAGCAGCTCGCGCAGAGCTACTTCTCCGACAGCCCGCAGCTCGCGGCGCACTACACCGCCGCCACCTACCTTGACGGCACGGAAAAGTCCTTCACGCTGAAAGGCCGGTACTACGGCGTCAAGCGCGTCGGCTCGCTGCCCTGGTACGTCGTGGCGGAAGGCGACCAGCGCGACTTTACGCGGGAGATTTCGTCGAGCGTCATCCTCCTGCTCCTCCTGCTCGTCGTGATGGTCGTGCTCTTCTCCGTGGCGGAAATCGTGAGCATGAAGCGCACCTCGCGCGTGTTCAACAAGCTGGCGGACGGCTGCACCTTCATCGCGCAGGGCGACTTCACGCGGAGCTACGACGACTCCTTCACGGCGGAAGCGACGCTGCTCGCGCAGGGCTTCAACGCCTTCTCCGAGCGGCTCAGAAACCTCATCGGCGCGATGAAGCAGTCCAAGTCCGCGCTTGCGGCGGCGGGCGACAAACTCCGCGCGGGAACGGACGACACGTCCGCCACAATCAAGCAGATTATCGCCAACATCGCCGAGTCGGACAAGAAACTTGTGCAGCAGGGCAAGAGCGTAGAGCGCACCGTGCAGTCGATGCGCACGATAAACGGAAGCATCTCGTCGCTGGAAGAGCTTGTGGAGGCGCAGATTCGCGCGGCACAGCGGGCATCCGACACGGTAGAGCAGATGATTGGGAACATTGCCGACGTGAACGCCTCCGTGGACAAGATGGCGACCTCCTTCGCGACGCTCGCGCTGGACGCGGCAAGCGGGGCAAAGACGCAGAACGAGATGCAGAACCAGATAACCGAAATTGAAACGCAGTCCAAGCTGCTGAGCGAGGCGAACACCGCGATTGCGAACATCGCGAGCCAGACGAACCTGCTCGCCATGAACGCGGCGATTGAGGCGGCGCACGCGGGCGAGGCAGGAAAAGGCTTCGCCGTGGTCGCCGACGAAATCCGCAAGCTCTCCGAGACCTCCTCCGCGCAGTCAAAGACCATCGGCGACCAGCTCAAGCGCATCCAGGAGACAATCCGCACCGTCGTTTTGGCAACCCAGCGCGGCGTGCAGGGCTACGCGCACCTGGCGAACAAGATTCACGAGACGGACAATTTCGTGCAGCAGATAAAGAGCGCGATGGGCGACCAGCAGCAAGGCTCAACGCAGATTACGGACGCGCTGCGCGGCATGAACGACAGCACACAGCAGGTGCAGAAGGCCTCGCTGGAGATGATGGAGGAGAGCCGCACCATCATGGATGAGGTCAGCACCTTGCAGGACGAGACCGAGCAGATGCGGAACGGCATGGACGAGATGAACCGCAGCGCGGGCAAAATCACCGCCACGGGAAACGCCCTTGCCGAGATTTCCGCGCTCATGGAGCACTCAATCGGAGAAATCGGTGCGCAGGTAGACCAATTCACCGTGTAAGACTCCTTTGCGTCTGCCTGTTGCCCCGTCTTGCACAGACAAGCCGGGGCTTTTTATTTTCCCCCGCCGTTCCGATAATCAGAACATGCAGCAGTACACGGCAGCCCTCATCGGCACGGGCAGA
>JAFLSP010000213.1 GCA_022510885.1 Treponema sp.
ACGAAAAAAACGCTCCAAAGCGGCGAGGTCAGCCTGCACGGCACGGATTTTGCGTAGGGTGACGCACGGTAGTGCATATATATCGTCAAGTTTCGGTGGAAAAAAGAGCAAAAAGAAAATAATCCTTGCTTTTCTTGAAAATAGACGGTACAATAATATGTTACATTAAGTTTTCTTTAAGGAAATAACGATGAGAAACACTAAGCTTTTTGTAAAGATGTGCATCCTGACAGGGGTGGCTGTCGTGGTGGCTGCACTGGCCGTCGAAGTGATTTGTCTGAACATTTTCCGAAGGGAGTTCACGGGAAACGTGCGGATGAACTTGGGCGTTATTCAGCGAGGAATTGAGGACACCCTGAAAGACAAGAACACCATCTTGCGAAACGCGGTCGTCGCCCTTGCCGAACGCCCGAACTTTATCGAAGCGATGGAAAACGGCGATGCCAGCCTTATCGGGCGGCTCGCGAGTGAGAAAAAGGCTATCATCGGAAACGACATCATGTTCGTGACCGACCAGTTCGGGCGCGTGATTGCCGGTTCCGGCGGAGACTTTCTTCCCGGGGCTGACCTTTCCGATATGGCCTGTGTTAAGGACATCGTGCGGGAGCACATGAACGAAGCCAAGACCTACGAATCAAAAAGCAAGGTAGTTGGATACGCAATGCTTTCCGCCGCCGCCATCAAGGACGAGCGGGGACAGCTGCTCGGCTCACTCGTGGCGGGCTACGACCTTTCGTCACAGTCGTTTGTTGACCATCTGAAAGATGTTTTCAATATAGAAGTTACTATCGTTGAGAACGATGTCCGCGTGTCAAGCACCGTAAGGGACGCGAACGGACGCTCCTGGGCAGGCTCGAAGATTACGAACCCGGAGGTTCTCCAAAAAGTCGGCATTGAGGGCGAGACCTATGCGGTTGACACCGTTCTTCTTGGCGCTCCGTACCTCAACGTCTACTTCCCGCTCAAGACCGAGCTGGGCAAAATCACCGGTATGGTCTCCACGTTCCGGAGCAAGGCAATCATCGAGGACACCATCGTCAAGGCAATCTCAATCACTGGCGTGTCCATGCTTGTCGTTCTTGCCGTGGTCTGCGTGATTGCCGCCCTGCTGATTATCCGGATGCTTCACCCGCTCAATGATGTCAAGGACACGTTGCACAGCATTTCGAGCGGAGAGGCTGACCTTACGAAGCGCATTGAGCTTGAGACGCATGACGAGGTTGGTGAGGTCGTCGTCGGCTTCAACACCTTTGCTGACAAGTTGCAGCACATCGTGCGCGAGATAAAGGGCAGCAAGGACATCCTGCATACAATGGGAGAGAAACTTGAGGACAGCAATGAGGACAATGCGAGTTCCATCACCGAAATTCTTGCCAACATCGAGAGCATTCACAATCAGATAAACGAACAGAAGCAGAGCGTTGACCAGACGGCGGGCGCGGTGGATGAGATTTCGGCGAACATAAGCTCGCTGAACAACATGATTGAAAACCAGTCATCAAGCGTGGAGCAGGCGTCGGCAGCAATCGAGGAGATGATTGGGAACATCGAGTCGGTGAACAATTCCATGGAGCACATGTCCAAGTCATTCACCGATTTGGAGCAGAACGCGCGGAACGGCATCGACATCTTGCAGGAGATGTACGGCAAGGTGCAGCACATTGAGAGCCAGTCGCAGCTCTTGCAGGAAGCGAACCAGGCGATTGCGAGCATCGCGTCGCAGACAAACCTGCTTGCGATGAACGCGGCAATTGAGGCGGCTCATGCGGGCGAGGCGGGAAAGGGCTTCGCGGTCGTCGCCGATGAAATCCGCAAACTTTCCGAAACGTCAACCTCGCAGTCACGGACAATCGGAACGCAGCTGAACGAAATCCACGATGCTATCAACGAGATGGTGTCGGCATCGAGCAAGGCGACCAACGCTTTCTCCGTCGTGTCCGAGGACCTGGGGGATACGAACCAGCTTGTTATCCAAATTCAGTCTGCAATCACCGAGCAGAACGAAGGCTCGCGGATGATTCTTGACGCGCTGAAGACCATGAACGACAGCACGCTTGAAGTGCGCAACGCCTCTAAGGAGATGAACGAGGGGAACAAGGTCATTCTTGAGGAAGTGCAGCACTTGCAGGATTCCACGGGCATGATGAAAAACGGCATGGACGAGATGCACATCGGTGCGCGGAAAATCACCGAGGTCAGTTCCGCCCTTACCGACATCACCCACCACATCAAGCACTCGATTGACCGTATGGGCAATCAGGTCGATTTGTTCAAGGTGTAGGCCAGGCGTTTGCCGTGAGCATATCGCCCCGTTCCCTGTGCAGGGAGCGGGGCTTTGTTTTGCTGTCCGCAGTATTTTCTGTTCAATTTTCTTCAAAAATCTGCGGAAGTATGATATACTGTTCGTGCGCTTTGCGTGGTGGAGAA
>JAFLSP010000214.1 GCA_022510885.1 Treponema sp.
GCCGCATGAGCAGCCCCCGCGCCGTTTGACAATCCGCCGCACCGCAAGGGCGACGGCGAGCACGACTGTCGCGCCAACCACTATGTTCGCTGTCATCATCACCTCCTACATTCCCAGCGCGAGGCCGACGAGCCGCGCCGCGAGCGCGCCAAGCCAGGCGAGGGCGCACTGCCACACGACGAGAGACGCCGCCCACTTCGCGCCAAGCTCGCGCCTCACGGAGGCGACCGCCGCCACGCAGGGCGTGTACAGCAGGCTGAACACGAGCAGGCTCGCCGCAGTCAGCGCGCTCATCACGTTCGCCACCCCGCCCGCGAACAGCACCTCCAGCGTGGAGACGACGCTCTCCTTCGCCATGAAGCCGCTCACGAGCGCGACGGAAATCCGCCAGTCGCCGAGGCCGACGGGGCGCATGACGGGCGACACCAGCCGCGCGACCGAGGCGAGGATGCTCCGCTCCGGGTCGTCCACGAGGTGCAGGTTCCAGCTGAAGCTCTGCAGGAACCACACCACAATCGTCGCCACGAAAATCACCGTGAACGCCCGCTGGATAAAGTCCTTCGCCTTCCCCCACAGGAGCAGGGCGGTGTTGCGCAGCCCCGGCATCCGGTAGTCGGGAAGCTCCATCACGAACGGCACCGCCTCGCCTTTGAACAGCGTCCCCTTGTACAGGAGCGCCGCCCCGATTCCCGCGAGGATTCCGAGGAAATACAGTCCCGTCATAATCAGTCCGCCGTGGGCGGGGAAGAACGCCGCCACGAAGAAGGCGAAAATCGGGAGCTTCGCCGTGCAGCTCATGAACGGGGTGAGCAGAATCGTCATGCGCCGGTCGCGCTCGCTCGGAAGCGTCCGTGTCGCCATGACCGCCGGGACCGAGCAGCCGAAGCCGATGAGCAGCGGCACGATGCTCCGCCCCGAAAGCCCGATTTTGCGCAGGAGCTTGTCCATGAAGAACGCCACCCGCGCGATGTAGCCCGAGTCCTCAAGCAGCGAGAGGAAGAAGAACAGCGTGACGATGACGGGCAGGAACGAGAGCACGCCCCCCACGCCCGCGAAGATGCCGCCGATAATCAGCCCGCGCAGGGTGTCGTTCACCCCGGCGGCGGAAAGCCCCGTGTCCACGAGGGCGGTCAGCGCGTCAATCCCCGTCTCCAGAAGCCCCTGAAGCCCCGCCCCGATTACGTTGAATGTTAAATAGAAGACAAGCGCCATAATCGCCACGAAGCACGGGATTGCCGTCCACCTGCCGGTGAGGATGCGGTCAATCCGGCGGCTCCTCGCCCGCGCCCTGCTCTCGGCGGGCTTTTTGACGGAGGCGGCGCAGAGGCGGTAGATGAAGGCGAAGCGCATATCGGCGATTGCCGCGCTGCGGTCGAGGCGCCGCTCGGCCTCCATCTGCATGATGAGATGCTCAAGCGTCTCCTTCTCGTTCGTGTCGAGGTTCAGGCGGAACAGAATCCGCTTGTCGTCCTCAAGCAGCTTGGTCGCCGCGAACCGGACGGGAACGCCCGCCGACTCGGCATGGTCCTCAATCAGGTGGATGGTCGCATGGAGCGCGCGGTGGACCGCCCCGCCGTGGTCGCCCCTGCCGCAGAAGTCCTGCCGCAGGGGCGGCTCCTGGAACCTCGCCACGTGGAGCGCGTGCGAGACCAGCTCCTCGACTCCCTGTCCGCTCTTCGCCGAAATCGGCACGACGGGAACGCCGAGCAGGGCCTCCATCTTGTTCACGTCGATGCTGCCGCCGTTCGCCGCCACCTCGTCCATCATGTTGAGCGCGATGACGAGGGGAATGCCCAGCTCCAGCAGCTGCATGGTCAGGTAGAGGTTGCGCTCGATGTTCGTCGCGTCCACGATGTTGATGATGGCGTGCGGCCGCTCGTCGAGCACGAAGTCCCGCGAGATAAGCTCCTCGCTTGAGTACGGCGACATGGAGTAGATGCCGGGCAGGTCGGTGATGAGCGTGTCCGGCCGTCCGCGGATTGCGCCCGACTTCCTGTCCACCGTCACGCCGGGGAAGTTCCCCACGTGCTGGTTCGAGCCGGTGAGCCGGTTGAAGAGCGTCGTCTTGCCGCAGTTCTGGTTCCCCACGAGCGCGAACGTGAGCGTGGTGCCGTCGGGGAGCGGGCTCTCGTGCCTCTTGTCGTGGAATTTCCCGCCCTCGCCAAGCCCGGGGTGCTCCGCCTCGCCCGCCTGCGCCGTCACCTCGGCGGTCTCGTCCTCCGCCGTGTCGTCCGCTGGCGAGACCGCAATCTTCTCCGCGTCCGCCACGCGCAGGGTCAGCTCGTAGCCGTGCAGCCGGAACTCCATCGGGTCGCCGAGCGGCGCGTACTTGACGAGCGTGATTCTCGCGCCGGGAATAATCCCCATGTCCAGAAAATGCTGCCGCAGCGCGCCGTCCCCGCCCAGCCTCTCCACGCGGAC
>JAFLSP010000215.1 GCA_022510885.1 Treponema sp.
TTCTTCATCTTCGCAAAGGCGGCGGCAAAGGGGTTGTAGCTCATGCCGTCATCGCTGCCGTACTCGCGGCGGGGGCGGTCGCCATTATGCGGGCGGGAGCCGCTCGCGCTGCCCGTGCCCTTCTTGACGACGACCACTTTTTTGCCGCCGCCAGCGCCCGCTTTTGCCGGTGCGCCGCCCTGCCGCTGCGCCGCGCCGGTTTTCAGGCTCAGGCTGATTCGCTTGCGGTCCGCGTCGAGCGCGATAATCGTGAATTCCTTTACGTCGCCCACCTTTATCACGTCCATCGGGTCGGAGACAAAGCGGTCGGACAGCTCGCTCACGTGAATCAGCGCGGTCTCGTGCAGGCCGATGTCAACGAACGCACCGAAATCGACCACGTTCTTGATTTTTCCGGTCACTTTCATGCCCACGGTCAAATCATTGAACGCGACCACGCCCTTCTGCATGATGGGCGCGGGGTAGCCGTCGCGCGGGTCGCGGTTGGGCTTGCCCAGCTCGTCGATGATGTCCGTCAGCGTGGTCTCGCCCACGCCGTAGGTCTCGGCAAGGCGGGCGCGCACGTCGGCAGGGAGCGGCTTTTTCTCCTTCACGTAGGGCAGGATTTCGCGCGCCACGCCGTAGTTCTCCGGGTGCACCCAGGTGTTGTCGAGCGGGTCCGCGCTCTCGGGAATCTTGATGAAGCCCGCGCACTGCTCAAAGGCCTTGGGGCCGAGGCCGGGCACTTTCTTCAAGTCCTCGCGGCTCGTAATCTTGCCGTTCGCGTCACGGTAGGCGACGATTTTCTTCGCCGTCGCCGCGTTGATGCCGGAGACGTACTTGAGCAGCATGTAGCTCGCCGTGTTCAGGTTCACGCCCACGCGGTTCACCACGCTGCCGACCACCTCGTCGAGCTGCTCGGCGAGCTTCTTCTGGTTCACGTCGTGCTGATACAGCCCCACGCCGATTGCCTTGGGGTCGATTTTGACCAGTTCGGCGAGCGGGTCCTGCAAGCGGCGGCCCATCGAAATCGCGCCGCGGATGGTCAGGTCAAGCTCGGGGAATTCCTCGGTCGCCACGGGGCTTGCCGAATAGACGGACGCGCCGCTTTCGTCCACCACGGTGTACTGCACGTCGCTGTCCGCGTAGTTCTCGCTGATGACCTTGGCGACGATTGCCTGCACCTCGGGGCTGCCGGTGCCGTTGCCCACGGCGACCACCTGGATGTCGTACTTGTCAATCGCCTCGTTGAGCTGGCGGTATGCGTCGGCGGGGTTCTGCACCTGGAAAATCTTGAAGTAGCCCAGGTACTTGCCCGTCTCGTCGAGCGCGGCGCACTTGGTGCCGGTGCGGATTCCGGGGTCAATGCCGAGCACGCGGCTGCCTTTTATCGGCTGCGTCATCAGCAGGTTCTTCAAGTTCTCGCTGAAAATGCCGATGCCGTGGTCGTCCGCCTCGTCCGTCTCGTCGCTGCGGATTTCGCGCACCACGGCGGGGCTGAGCAGGCGCACAAGGCCGTCCTCAACCGCGTCGCGGTGGAACGTGTTGGCGGGAGACGCCCGCTTCTGCAAGAGCGCGACCGCGTCGTCCACGGGAACGTCAATCGTCACGGAAAGCGCGCCCTCGCGCTCGGCGCGGTTTATCGCGAGGATTCGGTGCGGCTTCACCTGATTGAGCGGCTCGCGGTAGTCCCAGTACATCTTGTAGGTGGACATTTTCTCCGCCGTCTCCGCGTCCTGCCCGTCGGGGACGATGCCCTTGGTGACGATGCTGCCGCCCGCCAGGTACAGGTCGCGCACGGCGGCGCGGTTCTCCGTGTCCTGCGACACGCGCTCGGCGATGATGTCCTTTGCGCCCGCAAGCGCGTCGGCCGCCGTCTCCACGTTGAGCGCGGCGTCCTCGCCGTCGGTCCTGACGTACTTCTCCGCCTCGGCCTCCACCGCCGCGTCGCCGTTCGCGCCGAGCATGAATTCGGCAAGCCCCTCAAGGCCTTTCTCCGCCGCGACCATGCCGCGCGTCTTCTTTTTCTTCTTGAAGGGCGACCACAGGTCCTCAAGCTCGGCGAGCGTCTTTGCGCCCATGACGGCAAGGTAGAGCGGCTCGGTGAGCTTTTCCTGCGCGAAAATGCCGCGCACGATTTCAAGCCGCCGCTCCTCCAGATTCTTGTATGACTTGAACAGGTGGTCGCAGTCCGTCACCTGCACCTCGTTCAGGTTGTCGTGCTTTTCCTTGCGGTAGCGGGAAATGAACGGGATAGTGCAGCCCTCGTTCACCAGACTGATGACGGCGCTTACCTGCGCCACGCGGATGCTCAGCTCATCCGCAATCCGCTTCATGATTTCGACCTCGTTCACCGCGAGCGCGTCGATTGTCTCCTGTGTGAATTCCATAATGCAGACAGTGTAGCGGAAAAGCGTGCCTTTGAAAAG
>JAFLSP010000216.1 GCA_022510885.1 Treponema sp.
GGCACCTCCGTCAGCACGCCCACAACCGTAGCGAGGCTCACGCCGGGGTTCAGCGGGAAAAGCGAAATCGCAACGGCGACGGCAAGCTCGAAGAAGTTGCTTGCGCCGATGAATCCTGCGGGCGCGGCAATGTCGAACGGCAGGCGCAGGAGCTTTGCCCCGCAGAACGCGATGCCGAAAATCAGGAATGTCTGCAAGACGAGCGGCACGGCAATCAGCAGGATGTGCACGGGATTTTCGACAATCAGCTCCGCCTGCATGGTAAAAAGCAGCACGAGCATGACGAGAAGTCCCGCCGATGTGAACGGGCTGAACTTCGGCACGACCTTTCCGTCGAGATATTCCGCGCCCCTCTTTCTCACGATGATGACTCGCGCTGCCGTTGCGAGCACGAGCGGAATGACGACAAACAGCGCAATCGACAGGAACAGCGTCATCCACGGAATGGAGAAGCCGCCCACGCCGAGCAGAAGCCCGACTATGGGAACGAACAGTGCAAGGATAATCAGGTCGTTCGTCGCCACCTGCACGAGCGTATAGGCGGGATTGCCGTCCGCAAGGCTGCTCCACACGAAGACCATCGCCGTGCAGGGAGCCGCCCCCAGCAGCACCGCGCCCGCAATGTAGTCCCGCGCAAGGCCGGCAGGAATAATCCCGCTGAAGACGACGCGGAGAAACAGGCCTGCGATTGCGAACATCGTGAACGGCTTGACGAGCCAGTTGACCGCCCACGTGAGGAAGAGGCCTTTCGGCTGCCTTCCGACCTGCCTGATTGAGGCAAAGTCGATTTTCAGCATCATCGGGAAAATCATCAGCCAGATGAGGACTGCAATCGGAAGCGAGACGCCCGCCACCGAAAGCCGCTCCAGCGCGCGCGGAACGGACGGCGCAAAGTGCCCGAGCGCGATTCCCGCCGCCATGCAGAGCAGCACCCACACCGAAAGATACCGCTGGAAAAAGCTGATTGCGCCTTTGTCCGCCATGCTACGCGCCTCCGTTGCAGCAGCAGCCTGTTCCACTTGCATCGCGCGGCTCCGTCTTCGTCTCGCCCGCGCAGCACGTCTCCTCCGGCTTTCCGCCGCATCCCTCGTCCTGCGCTTCGTCCTCCACAATCTGCATATCGCAGCATCCGCCCTTCTTCCCGAACAGCGCGGAAAGCAATCCTCTCTTCTCAGACATACCGTCCTCCTACAAAATGATGTTGATTATATATCCCGCGGCAGTCGCCACCGTGAACACGCACAGCAAGAACGCCACGACCATACGCCGCCGGAAAATCGACGAAAGCAAAAGCACTTCGGGAATGCTCGCGCCCGCGCCGCCCAGGATGAGCGCGACCATCACGCCGGGAGCGACGCCCTTCTCAATCAGCATCGCCGCAATCGGAATCATCGTCTCCACGCGGATGTACATCGGGATTCCCGCCACGGAGGCAAGCGGCACCGCCCATGCGGACGACGCGCCCGAAAATCGGGCGAGCAAGTCCGCCGGAATGAAGTCATGGATGAACGCGCCGACAGCCCCGCCCAAAAGCAGGAACGGAAGCACCCGCACGAACAAGGCGAGCGACTCGCGCAGCGCGATGAAAGCCGCCTGTGCCTGCCGTGCCCAAAACGAGCCTTCAAGCCGCTCCCAAGTCATGCCGCCCTCACGCCCGCCGCGCACCGAAACGCCCTTTACCGCGGACGCGAATCCCATGCGGTCGAGGAGCAGCCCCATCGCCGCCGCAAACGCGAACGTGAGCGCCGCATAGACCGCCGTCACCCGCCAGCCGAAAAACAGCGTGAGCAGAGCGACAATCGCCGGATTCAGAATCGGCGAGGCAAGCAGGAACGACACTGCGCCGCAGAACGGCGCGCCGCTTTTGAGCAGTCCCACGAGCACAGGAATGGTCGAGCACGAGCAGAACGGCGTTGCGGCCCCGAGCGCGGCGCCAAGCGCCGCATTGAGCCACCGCCCGGGGCGTGACAGAAGCCGCTGAATCTTCCCGGGCGACACGTACACCTGCAAGAGCGCGACCACAAAACTGATTCCCACGAACAGCGCGACCAGCTCCGCCATCAAGTGTGCGAACGTCCGCACCGCCTGCGCCGCATTTTCCGCCGTAAACATAGCGTGCCTCCTATCTGCAGATGCCGCCCACCACTTCCCGGAATTCCGCAAAGCGGGCGCAGTTCACCGTGTAGTGCGCCCACCGCCCGTCCTTCCTCACGCTGACAAGGCCGCTTTCCGCAAGGATTTTCATGTGATGCGACAGCGTGGGCTGCGAGATTGCAAGCGCGTCCAAAAGCTCGCACGCGCACCGCTCGCCCGCCGTGAGCATCCTGATGATTCTGACGCGGTTCTCGTCCGACAGCGCCTTGCAGACCGCCGCGATTTCTGTGTCCGTCATGC